>NZ_JACJQM010000030.1:0-83871 GCF_014696655.1 Nostoc sp. FACHB-888
ATTTAATTCAGCAACTAAAACGCCCAGACGTTCATATGTGTTTGGCCTGATTTCAATTACTGCATGGTGGAGCGAAGCTCCGCCCACATTTTGTGCCAGTTGCGTAAGTCCTGGTTAAGATAAACCGTGGATTATGTTCGCTCTTAGTCATCCGTAACTCATACAAATCATCTTCCAGTTTCTCAAAGATGCCACTGGTAAGTGATGCAAGTCCTTTGTCGCACAGGTATCTAAGATTAACTTGTAGACGCTTGGTTTCGGAAGCACTCAGTAACGGTTTTGGTGGATTTTCTGGTTGCTCCTCTTCGGGAATCATCCTGATGAAAAAAGCAAGTAAATCTTTGGGGATTTCCCCATTGACATCTAGATAAACTTCCCAAGTCCAGGTCACTTCCTACCTCACAGTATAGTATTCCTTATAAAGAATGCCAATCATATTATTCTTTTAAAGGAATATCATATAGAATCAGTGAGTGCAACTTAGGTAATAAAAATGGTGCGTTAGGCAAAGCCATAACGCACCCAACTGTTTATATGCTTAAGTAGGTCAACTCAACTGTTCAAACTTAAATTTCCCTTTAATGAACTTGTTAAAGTATTGACCTTTAGACGGTGCATTGTCTAAGTCATCCTTGACACTGGGAGGTACTTTGAAATACTCGTAAACACTTCCACTATCAAATTCAATAGTCAGTGTTTGAGTTTTTGGCTCATAGGTAAATTGCTTAATAACGCTGCCTTCAGGCTTGAGTAATGGGAAGGCGATCGCATCCCGAATACTGGCACAATCAGTTAATAACATTACCAACCGATCAATCCCAATCCCTAAACCACCCGTAGGCGGCATACCGTATTCAAGGGCTGTTAGAAAGTCTTCATCTACACCTTGGGCTTCTAAGTCGCCAGCAGCTTTCCTTTCAGCTTGGGCTTCTAGGCGTTCTCTTTGATCGATGGGATCTGTAAGTTCTGAGAAGCTGTTCCCAGTTTCTCGCCCTACGATAAATAACTCAAATCTTTCCACCAAACCAGGTTGAGAACGGTGGGGTTTTGCTAGAGGCGAAATTTCTACTGGATAATCAATTACAAAGGTAGGTTGAATTAAATTAGCTTCTACTTTCTCTTCAAAAGCTAAATTCAGTAACTTACCAATTGATTTCGCTTCATCGACACCAGGAATATTAGCATTTTTACTTGCTGTTTTTGCTTCTTCCAATGTTTGGAAAGAATTGAAATCCAAGCTTGTAAATTCTTTAACTAAATCGTGCATTGTCACTCGCCGCCAAGGTGGTGTTAAATCTATAGGTTCCCCTTGGTAGGTAATTTGCAATGTGCCGAGTACGTCTTGGGCGACAGTGGTAATAATCCCCTCAGTCAGCGCCATCATATCGTTGTAATCGGCGTAGGCTTGGTAAATTTCAATTGTCGTAAATTCAGGATTGTGTCGAGTCGAAATTCCCTCATTACGGAAAACCCGCCCCAATTCAAACACCTTTTCAAAACCACCTACAATCAACCGCTTGAGATGAAGTTCTGTGGCAATTCGCAGATACAACTCCATTTCTAAGGTGTTGTGGTAAGTGATAAATGGACGCGCATCTGCACCCCCAGTCTCACTTTGCAAAACTGGCGTTTCAATTTCCAGAAAATCCTGTTCTTCTAAATAACGGCGAATACCAGCAGTAATTTGGGCGCGACGGCGGAAAGTTTGTCGCACTTCCGGGTTAACAATCAAGTCAACGTAGCGCTGACGGTAGCGCTTGGCAACATCTGTTAATCCATGCCACTTGTCGGGTAGGGGCAACAGGGATTTAGTCAGGATAGTATATTGTTTAACGTAGACAGATAACTCGCCCTTTTCAGTCCGTTTAATAGTACCTTTAACTCCCAGGATATCGCCTGCATCTGTGAGTTGTTTTAAATGATTGAAGGCATCAGCATCAATATCTGCCATGCTTTCTTGGATGCGATTTTTATCCAAATAAAGCTGAATTGTGCCAGTTTCATCTTGCAAGGTGAAGAAAGCCAGTTTACCAAAAACGCGACGCGCCATAATGCGTCCAGCGATCGCAACTTCTAAATCAACTTCTTCACCACTGGCTAAATCAGCAAACTTTTCTTGCAACTGCGCTGCATGATGGGTAGACTCCCAACGATAGGCGTAGGGATTAGTCCCTAGCTGCTTGAGTTGTTCTACTTTCTCCAGCCTGGCGGCCCGGATATCTTCTTCCGACATGGTAACGAACTAAATAGGGCAAGATTAATTATAGATGCTGCAAAAGTTGAGAGTAAGAGATATTTGCACTTTGCAGATGATAATATCGCCTAACCAAATACAATGACACAAACTAGAGTGCGCTTGTGGAATGTAGATGAATATCACCGGATGCTTGAGACGGGTATTATCACAGCCGATGAACGGGTGGAACTGATTGATGGGCAAGTTATCCCGATGAGTGCCAAAAATCCCCCTCATGCAGCGACAACGCTGTGTGCGTCTGATTATCTCAAGCGATCGCTAGCAGAAGTTGCCTTAGTTCGGGTGCAAGATCCGATTCAGTTAAGCCAATACTCGGAACCTGAACCAGATATTGCCGTTGTCCGCATTGATGCGCGAAAGTACATTGATCATCATCCTGCACCCAATGAAATCTTTTTATTGATTGAGGTAGCAGATACAACGCTAGAAACGGATCGCAAACAGAAAGCACCTTTATATGCTAATGCAGGAATTGCTGATTACTGGGTTCTGGATGTGAATCAGCGTCAAATTTTTGTTTTCCGCGAACCACTTTTGCAAGGCTACAATCAACAATTGATTTTGCAGGAGGATGCAACGTTATCCTTGATTGCATTTCCAGAAATTGAAATCCATATTAGTCAAATGTTTCCATAAATTTGGCAATTTTAGACTCCTTCATAGGCCTGCTTTAAAATTCCCTCCTTAAAAAGGAAGGTTAGGGAGGATCAAGTCTTAATACAAGCATATTGGGCAATAGTGAGTAAGATACCTATAAAAAAAGTGCGATCGCTTGATCGCATTTTATCCAAAAGACTTCATAGAAAATATGATTGATATCTTCTATGACAACGATTCAATAATTCAATGTACGAGTCAAACCTTTATTTATGATCTACTGTTAGCGAATGCCTAGATGAAATAGCTTTCATTTTCAAGTTAGTAAATTGCCCGATCGCTTTTACAAAATCTTGCTGTTCTGGTTGCAAATGCAGTTTTTCTAGGGCTTGATTGATATTATTACCAGCCCGGAGATTGCGATTAAGTTGGGCACGTTGCGATGTGTTTAAGACTGCCTCAATTTCCCTGTTTCTTCTCTGACGCACAGCCTGGAGTTCTTGGCGTTGTAAGGGAGTCAGATTAATCTCCGACGAGGTGGAGTAGGTTGCAGTTTTGGTAATTTGGGCGGAAATAACACCAGAAGTAGTATGGAGTTGAACGGGTGCAGCTAAGGCAATTCCCGGCATGGAAAGGACAAGAGCTAGAATAGCAGCGAACACAGAAACCCGTTTTGTCAAGTGAATTGCCATATTCAGAAATGCCTACATCTAATTTAATGCTGAGATATAGTTAAGCAATCTTCAAGTCTTTAATTTTGAATCTTGAATTTATCCACCCCCAAGAGGATGGTAGTTCAGCTAAAAAATATTATCCGCTTTAAGGGAATCCAAAAAAACTAGAATGGCAAACTTAACTGAATTATTTTTGCTAAAATCCAAACTCAAATTCAAGTTTTTACAAAATCATCACTTGATTGCTTATTTCTGTTAATCTGTCAATGCCTAAGTCTTGCAACTAGCTCGTGACTTTATTTTAGAACACCTATCACAGAAATTTGGCTTATATTCATAATATCAACTATTTGTCAATGTGTAATTTCTAAATTTAATATCTGGAAATCCCTCAGACAAAGTATGTGCTAAAAGAGATATAAATAGTGCATTAGGCAAATCTAACGCACTATTATATATAACTTCATTTAGCACTCAAAACTACTCAGACCTTTTCATTCTGTCGATTTCGCGTTGTAATTCTTCAATTTGACGGCGTAAAGCTTCTGTTTCATTGGCGGCAGCTTCTGCTGCAACATTTACTGATCCAGAAGCAGGCGATCGCTGATAATTTCCTCGGCGAATTTGCTGGTATTCTTCGGATACTGCCCACGCCCGTAAGTAATGCAAGCGTTCCACTGGGAAAGGATGGCTTAATAGCGTACCCTGAGCGCCATTGTAAATCAAAAATTTATACAACTGATTTAGTCCATCTTCATCCAGTGCCTGATAATTTTCTGACTGCTTGATAAACTCTTGTAAACTACATTCATTGGCATATTTGTTACTACCGCCAGAGAGTTTCATCATCGTTGACATCACGGGATTCAAGTCATCCATGACTAGTAGTGCGGCGCGATCTGACGATAACTCAGCTTTACGCCGCCACTCAAAAAAGGCGTAAATCAAACCTTGTGTGACAATATTACCGATGCCAAAGGTTAATTCTCCCAAGGCGGAAGCAGCACTCATCGCCCACATCGCCATTTGAATTAAAATAGTATGACCACATTTAATATGCCCCAGTTCATGGGCTAGCACCGCCCGAATCTCGGCTTCGTCTAGTAAGTCTAGTATCCCTGTATTTATGACTATGTAAGGATTCTCTTGCCCCAGCGCATAGCTATTTGCTTGGGGATTTTGCGAGACAAACAGTGTCGGTTCTGGGTAAATGTCCAAATCTCGGACGCATTCCCGAAACATCTGGTAAATAGTGGAATATTGACGCGGCCCGACTTGGATGGTGTTACCCATTAGATAGACTAACTGAGGGCGTTCGTAGATAAATTCCACAAATTTACGAGCAATTAAATCAAATCCTGGTAAATTTCGTAAAGCTTGCTCGGCTTGGCGATCTAGTGGATGTCTGAAGGCTTCGCTGGAAATTCCTGTGTAAGTTGGCATAATTCAGGGTGTTGGGTCAGTGAACAGTTATCAGTAAACAATTATCAGTAAACAGTCTAGTAACTGGTAACTGAGAACTGAAAACTGAATAATAGAAGTGGGGCAATTGGAAGTAAAAATCACTTTGTATGGAATTAAAAGCGTGTGATTGAAGCAGAAGTTCATTTTTCACTACATAACTTTTTGCGATCGCAGGCGGGGTTCCCTTCCTGGCCCCATCATTTGACGATGGCACGGTTGGTAGCACGCGCCTTGCGCCTAGGACGTAGTGCCCTAATTCAAGTAGGAGCGGTTTGTGGCTATCAAGGGCGATATCGCACCAGTTTCATAGCATCAGCCCTGATGTGGCATGGCCCTGTAATTATTGTTGCTCAAGAAGCGGTGCAGCAACTTCTGCTGCGGGTGGAAATTCCCCGTTTACAGCAGTGGCTACCAGCCAACAAAGTGATTAGGACAGGTGATGCTTGGCCTAGTGCTGAGTTCCAAGGGCTACTTTTGACCTCGCCAGAAGCTTGGTTAAAAGGACAATTTGCTGGTGGCGATCGCTTTCCCCAAGGCATCCCCACAATTATTGATGGGGTAGATGATCTAGAAGATTGGGTGCGTCATCAACTTACCCAAGATATTCAACCCGATGATTGGGAGCAACTCATGCTGGCTTGCCCAAATCAAGCCGAGGTAATTCGTGAAGCAAGGATACAACTTACACATCAACTTTTTCAGCATCCTGTCAATCCATATCAGTGCTACCTAATTTCCCAGCCAGAAATAGAAATTTTGCGTCGTCTGTATTTAGCTTTAGATCAAGCCAACCTCCCAGATAATTGGAAAAACTTCTGGCAGCAATTTCAAACCCTTGATGAAAATCTTTCCCCCCCTGCCTCCCCTGCCTCCCCTGCCCTCTTCTGGGCGACTATTGCCCATCGACAAGGTTTATTTTCTTTACACTACGCCCCAATGGAATTAGGTGAAATACTTTCACCTATTTGGCAGCGACAACCAGTAGTTTTAATTGGCAGCGCTATCGAACCGGAAACTGAGGCTCCTCTTTTCCGACAGCGCCTTGGTTTGGACGATTTAACTTGCCTGAAGTTCTCTGCGGATCAAGCAGAAGCAATTCAACTCTATGTACCTTATAAGTTGCCCCTACCCAACACGCCAGAATTTCAAGCGGCATTTATTCACAAAGTCCGCACACTGGTTTGTCTAAGTGCTACAGCACCAGGGTTAACGGTTGTCTTGGTGGGAGATGTCCCACTAAAGGCTCAAGTTGCGACAATTCTGGCTTCAGAATTTGGTTCGCGGGTGCAAGTAGAAAAAACTTGTTTAGATGAAAATGGTATTTTGATTAGCGGTTGGGAATTTTGGCGAGAACATCAGCGAGTCTTGCCAGCACCCCATCTGTTAATTATTGCTACTTTACCTTTACCATCTTTAGAAAATCCTCTGGTAGCTGGTAGGGTAGCTCGTTATAAGCGATCGCATCAAGATTGGTTTCGTTTATATTTGTTGCCAGCTGCCTTGAGTGAATTACAAAGAGCGATCGCTCCAGTCCGAGAAAGTCAAGGTATTGTTGCTTTACTTGATAGTCGTGTAGTTAATCGCAGCTACGGCGCTCAAATTCTTGCTGCCTTAAGTCCTCTGGCCCGCATCAACTATCTCGACCCCAGTCTGTTTTCTAATACCAATGAGGAAAATTCCGCTTAAGGTCAATGCCCAATGCCTAATTTACATTTTATAAAGGTAATGTGATTTATTGCCTCTCTATAGCCATGATTCCTGGCAAGATAAATTTAGAACCTAAAAAATTTGAGTTTCTGATTATGGGTGAAGCAAAGCGTCGTAAAGCCACACAAGGGGAAACATACGGTCAAGAGGCTCGCATCTTGCCTTGGCTTCCCATCACAAAAACCCAAGCCGAATTATTTGTCAATTGGACAAGTCGTGGTGCTTGGATAGGTATTTTCCTTATGGTTGCAGCATGGGCAACTATCCGTTTTATTGGCCCAGCCTTCGGTTGGTGGCAAGTAGTCTACTAAATGCTTCTATAGACCAGCGCTGTAGGGGTTTAGCAATGCCCTTTACCCCTACGACAGATGTGATTATTTCAAAATCAACATATTTGGTATTTCCTGTCAATACGTAACTCCTAAAATCTCTTTTCTTCTCTCTGTGTCTCTGCGGTTTAAAAGTAATTTATAGAACCACAGAGGTGCAGAGAACACAGAGAAAAGAGGAATCATTGTCCAAAAATTTCACCACCTTGAAAGAGCTGGTCTTAAATTGGAATTTTCCCGCAGGCTTAGTTAGTATATGCTCCACGTCTTAGGTCTATCTTTGTAGTATGTAAAGAAGCACTGTTGACCTGAGATTATGCCCTCCTCTAAAAAACCCCTCACCTACCCATCCAGCCACAAAAGCAATCAAGTCGATAACTACCACGGTACTTTAGTCGCAGATCCTTACCGTTGGTTAGAAGATCCTGACTCTGAAGAAACAAGAACTTGGATTGAGGCACAAAATCAAATTACTTTTGGCTACTTGAGCGAAATTCCTACTAGAGAAAAAATTAAACAACGCCTCACTAAACTTTGGGATTATGAAAAATATGGTATCCCCTTTAAAGAAGGTGAACGTTACTTTTATTTTAAAAACGATGGACTGCAAAACCAAAGTGTCCTTTACACTCTGAAAGCCCTTGACGACCAACCCAAAGTTTTACTCGACCCTAATAAACTTTCAGAAGATGGCACTGTTGCACTTTCAGGATTGTCTATTAGCGAGGATGGTAAACTTTTAGCATACGGTCTATCCGCCTCTGGTTCTGATTGGCAAGAGTGGAAAGTACGCGATGTCGAAACTGGTGAAGACCTGCAAGACCATCTGAAGTGGATTAAATTTTCTGGTGCATCGTGGACACATGATAATCAAGGTTTCTTCTACAGTCGCTACGATGAGCCGAATGAAAAAACTCAATTAGAAGATGTTAACTATTATCAAAAGCTCTACTATCACCAACTAGGTAAACCCCAATCAGAAGATGTAGTAATTTATCATCGTCCTGACCAGAAGGAATGGGGTTTTAGTGGCGGTGTTACTGAAGATGGACGCTATCTAATAATTTCAATTTGGCTAGGTACTGACTCCAAAAATTTAGTTTTCTTTAAAGATTTAACTAACCCTAATGCTGATGTCGTAGAGCTAATTAACCAGTTTGAGGCAGATTATAGCTTTATCGATAATGATGATAGCGTGTTTTATTTCCGCACAGATTTAAATGCACCACGGGGAAGAGTTATCGCAATTGACACCAAAAACCCCAGACTAGAAAATTGGTATGAAATCATTCCCCAATTAGCAGAAACGTTGGAAAGTGTCGGGATACTTAATAATCAATTTGTTGCTGATTACCTTAAAGATGCTCACAGCCAAATTAAAATCTTCGACCTCAAAGGTGCGTTTATTCGTGAGGTGGAATTACCTGGACTCGGTTCAGCCGGAGGTTTTGGAGGTAAGCGTCATGATACCGAAACTTTCTATACTTACACCAGTTTCACCACACCAGGAACTATCTATCGCTACGATATGATAACTGGTAAAAGTACTGTTTTTCGTCAGCCACAAGTAGATTTTAATCCTGATGATTACGAGACGAAACAAGTTTTTTATCATAGCAAAGATGGTACTAGAGTACCAATGTTTATCACTCATAAAAAGGGCATAAAGTTAGATGGAAATAACCCGACTTATCTCTATGCCTATGGTGGTTTTAATGCCTCAATGACACCTGGTTTTTCTGTGAGTCTTTTGGTGTGGATGGAGATGGGTGGTGTCTATGCTATGCCTAATATACGCGGCGGTGGAGAATACGGCGAAGAATGGCATCAAGCAGGAATGAAGGATAAAAAGCAGAATGTCTTTGATGATTTTATTGGCGCTGCTGAATGGTTGATTGCTAATAAGTATACTAAGACAGATAAGCTAGCGATCGCAGGTGGTAGTAACGGTGGCTTATTGGTGGGTGCTTGTATAACGCAACGTCCCGATTTGTTTGGTGCAGCGTTACCAGCAGTCGGCGTCATGGATATGTTGCGGTTCCACAAATTTACCATCGGTTGGGCTTGGACTTCCGAATATGGTTCAGCAGATAATCCAGAAGAGTTTCCAGCGCTGTATACTTATTCGCCACTACACAACATCAAAGCAGATACAGCTTACCCACCAACCTTAATTACCACAGCCGATCATGACGATCGCGTTGTCCCTGCTCATAGTTTCAAATTTGCCGCCGCTTTGCAAGAGGCTCACATAGGTGATACGCCAGTCTTAATTAGAATTGAGACTAAAGCAGGGCATGGCGCGGGTAAACCTACAGCTAAAATTATCGAAGAAGCCGCAGATAAATGGGCTTTTTTGGTGCGTACTTTGGATGTAGAAGTTTAGGATAATATGATTCATTATCTCATGCAAATATGCCAAGTGGCTAAGAAAAAAATTTGCGTATTTGCGTGAGATTTTCGCTATGAATCAACGGAAAATATCTGCAATAATCGGTGGATATGACTATCAATAGGTGAGTTAAAATGTGAACACAACAATACCTGTTGAAATAGCCAGTATTGTAATGCAATTTGCTGGCTGTCTACAAAACCAGTTTGGAGAAACCCCCAAATCTTGTTAGTGGGAGCAATTTTAACAATAGATAAACGTACCATTACTTCGGTACTGACATACTATAGCAGTCCTAAATCATTTGTGAAAATTATATGTCTCTTTGTTCTTTCTTCCCTTTGCGTTCTTCTCTAACGAGACGCTGCGCGTTGGCGGAAGCCTCTCGCAGAGAAGGCGGTTCGTTCCATTATCTATATTTTTCACAACTCAGATAGGATTGCTATAGGGGCTGAATTAATGTATTTATTCCATCCTCGTGAAAACAAACGGTCGTAAATTTTTATACTGAGCAGTACTAAATCTACAAAATCATCATTTTATTTCGGATGAACTGTTATATCACTGGAAAGTATAGATTTAGCGACAGGAGAATTTTATGGAAGATGGATTCGAGAGACTAAATCACAATGAAGTTGTGTCTATAGAACCAGACACTTTTAATAAGTTAAATATTGCTAAAACTTTTAAAGTTTGTGATTTGATTACAGCAATTAAGGAATATATTGGAGCAGATGAGACAGATGAAGTAAATTTGTATACCCAAGGATTAAATTGTGAAGTTTTACAATTTAGTACTCAGGGATGGAAAAAAGGAAAAGTTAGGCTTGCTTTAGAATTTTGTCCTGATGAATCAGAATCACCACTTGATGAAATTTTTAACAAACTCAAACAATTAGAAAACTAAAATAAATTGTAATTGATAATCTGATTATCAATTACAATTTATTTTTTAATTTGTCTCTCTTGAAAACTAAATTTAGTTACAGGAGCTTGATTATGAATAATAAATGGGAACCTCTCAATCCTGAAAAAGATGTTGTGCATTTTCACCAGGAAACGTTTGAAAATTTGCCCCGCACTCAAATAGTCTTTCAGCTTTTAAGAGAAGTAAAAAAATTTTGGTCAAAACACTGTACATCATCAGGGTCAAAAGTATTTGATGAAGGATTTGAATGTTATGTTTTAATACCTAATCAACAATGGCGAACAGGCAAAATTAGAGTACGTCTAGAATTTTGCCCCGATGAAGCTGAAATTGAAGAAAACCAAGAAAATAATGGCTTAGATATCAATCAAGAAAGGTCTCCACTCGACGACCTTCGACAGCAACTCAAGGAAGGTGAAAATTAATATTCAAATCGTAACTGCCAACACTCGTTGATATACACCGATGTAAGAGACAATTATTTGTGTCCGTCTGCGGTAAAAAACTAAAATGGTATGGACTCCATTACACGCAAAAATACATCGCACCATCCGATCGCGCCACTTGTTTGAGTGCAACCAGCGTCTATTAATCGCTGTCTCTGGCGGACAAGATTCTCTGTGTTTAATAAAATTATTTTTAGATTTACAATCCAAATGGAGATGGGATTTAGGTATTGCCCACTGCGATCATCGCTGGCGTTCTGACTCCCAAGCTAATGCTCATCATGTAGAAAACTTAGCTAAAAGTTGGGGTATATCCTTTTATTTAGAAACAGCGAACGAACCTATAAATAGTGAAGCTGCTGCACGCGATTGGCGGTATCAAGCTTTAAGTGCGATTGCCAAAGCAAATAATTATCAATATATAGTAACAGGACACACCGCAAGCGATCGCGCTGAAACTCTCCTCTACAACTTAATTCGCGGTACTGGCGCTGATGGCTTACAAGCCCTAACTTGGCAACGCCCTCTAACTACAGACATTATGCTAGTGCGCCCACTCTTAGAAATTACTCGAACACAAACAGAGCAATTTTGTCAAGAATTTAAATTGCCAATTTGGGAAGATTCCACCAATCAAAATTTGCAATATGCCCGCAACCGCATTCGCCAAGAATTAATACCATATTTGCGGGAAAATTTCAATCCCCAAGTAGAATCAGCCTTAGCCCAAACAGCAGAACTTCTCCAAGCAGAAGTGGAATATTTAGAAAAAGCTGCCCAGCAGTTGCGAGAAAAAGCTATGGAAAAGGGCATTGGGGATGAAGAAGATTCCTTTACTCTTCTTCCCTTGAGATTAAATCGTCGGGTATTGCAGAAAGCACCATTGGCACTGCAACGTCGGGTGATGCGTCAGGTGTTACATCAAATACTTACTGATGCTCCTAGTTTTGAACACATCGAGAAATTAACGGCTTTAATTACTGCGCCAAACCGATCGCAAACTGATCCATTTCCTGGTGGTGCGATCGCTCAAGTAGAAGGCGATTGGATCTATTTGAAATAGTTTTGAATATAGACTTTGTATAAAAAGTAACTCGCTTGAGGTGAAAAAAACTGCTTTTCGCATTGATGGGGTCTTTTTGCCTCCAGAGGGTGTAAAACCCAAAATTATCTTTTTTGCAGAAGTTCAATTTTAGAAATACGAAGCTTTTTATCATCGACTCAGTAAAGAAGCGATGATGTATTTGAACCGGAATCAGTCTCAATATCATGACTGATATTGTGTGGTAATTTTTCCATCACGCAGTTTAGAACTTAGCAATACAAGAACTTATCGATTTTTTTTAACCAGCGATAAAGTGCAGCGCATTTATTTGCGGTTTGCTGCACAACAGAACACCTAGGTAGAAGTAAACGCACGCGAGATCGCTGTTTACCAGCTTATCTACAGGTCTCATACAACCCAGATGCCGAAGGCAATTCTCAATCCAAAATCCAAAATGATCTCAGTTACTACCTCAGCATTGGGTAGTTGTTAAGACGCTAGTAATTGTGGCTGAGACATTAAACTTTGGAGAGTATGACGCAACTGAGCGATCGCTTGGGCTTGAGAATCACCGGTTTCCTGGAATTGATCCAAAGATTCTCCAATTCCTTGCAGCTTTTGCCGTAAGCCATCGAGGGAATCCTGAATTGGTTGGAGTGCTTCTTGATAAAGATTCACCCGACCACAGCATTCAGCAGTTGTTCTTCTTAGAGATAGCAAATTTTCCTCGATCGCTTTCAGTTCTTGGCGCTTTTCATCCAAATCATGGGTTTGATTGTCAATCATTCCCTGATTTAGCTCAATACCAGCACGGATCTGATCAATTTCACGTTCCAACTTTTGGATTTCCTGCGAATATTGTTGTCGCTGGGTTTCAATTTGTAACAGAATCGGTTCTAAATTAACTTTATTACCCTCTTCTTCCTCAGCAACAGTATGTCCTTGTCGCCGTAGCAGTACAGCTTGGTGTTGTTTGAGAAACTTCTGATGCTGTAGCATATTGCGGCGTTGTCCCACCAGACTGGAGTTTAGCATCTGATAGAGATCTTTTTCATCCGTTAATTCCAGTTCCAAATTGATGTGGTCATGGTCAGATGCTTGGCTTAATTTATTTTGCAGTTCTTCTATAGCTTCTTGTTTATATTTCAGTTCTTGTTCTTGATCGTGAACAAAGCTAGCGTCTATTTCCAACTTATGTTGCAATTCTTGGACTATCTTTTGTAGTTCTTCTAAAGGCATTTTATCCAAAGCTTTCACATCAGCTTGCTGTCCTAGAACTACACCACCAGACGTTGCAGCCAAAGAGTGAATCTGTTGATATAACTCTTCGGCATTTCGCAACTGCTCTTTAATTGACTGAGCATACTCTTGCTTGCTGGTAAGGTCTGCTGTATTGATCTGTAATTGTGCTGTTTGCTGGACTAGGGAATTTTGTGCTTGTTGCAATGCATTTTGGCGATCGCTATATGTTTGTGACAATAGCTCGACTTCTTCTTGCTGTTGTGCGATCGCAGTTTTTTGTTCCTGGAGTTTTTGCCAGTGTGGGGTAAGAGTCGCCTGCTGCTTTTCGACCAATTCAAAGGCCAGATGCAGCTGTTCTCTGACTATCTCCGTAGGAGCAACACGACTAGACAAGCGATCGAGTAACTCACTCATTACCCGACTTTGCTCCTCATCCAAAACCGTCCCCTGTTGGAAATCCGCAAGATGTTCCTCCAGGCGGCGCTGTTCACCCCGCAAATGCTCCCAAGCGCCTTCCAATTCTAGGCGGTTGCGCTCAACTTCTGTTTGTAACCGTTCAATTTCTTGGCGAGATGTATCAACTTCCTGCTTTTGCTCCTCTAGTTGTTGCAACTCATCCTCCAATTGTTGCAACTGTTCTGAGCGTACTTCCATGTCCATTTCACGGCGATTCAACTCTTGCGCCTGAAACGTCAGCGATTGCTTCCACTGATCAATCTCATCTTCCTTAAGCTTAAATTTCTCCAATTGGCGGGAAAAATTCTGCAAAATGTTGACTAGTGGCCGCCCTGCTTCTTGAATCCGTTGTACTTGACGATTTGGATTCAGTTCAACCAGTACCAAAGCACCATCATTTAATTTGCTTGCGTCCTCAGCCGCAATCACTTCTTCTGACACAGGATTCCAATTCTGGTCAGTTCGCTGACAAGCTAGCAGTTTCAGTTCAGTTTTGGCACCGCCACTGAGTAAACCACCTTTCTGTTTTTGTACTTCTGCTAAATACAGCACACCGTTAGTCCTTTATGGATGCACTTAAAGTTCATGTTTTGGGATATACCTTAAATAATTCTGTTAACTTACCTCACTGAACCGAAGTTTAGGAGAACAAGACAGACAAAACTATAGACGCCAGATATTACGTCTTGATACTTATAAAAGCGAGTTAGTCGCGCCTTTATATTTTGTACTGATGGCAGTGATGATGACTTCCGTGTTAACACTAGCTTTGTCGAAGTGTATTACGAAAGATTAAGGTTTATAGCTGAATCTGTTTCCTAATGGCAACAAGAAACAGGGTAAAAATTTTGCCAATACTCCATAATCAATACTTAAAGAAGAAGCCAGAATTTAGAATTCTGAATTCAGCAATACTGAAGGAGTACTTTTTAGATCAATGCAGGGAAATTTAAATGAAATTGATATTTGCAGTATTTTGCAATTGATTGATTTAGGGCAGCGAACTGGGCAACTATGGGTGAGAGCTACTGGTCACCATAACAACAAACTGCGTGGAGACGGAGCAAGCATTTATCGCCCCAAACAACAGTCTTGGTTCGTCTTTTTCCTCAATGGTCAAATTATCTATTGTCAAGAAGGCGAGAGTAGTTTATCCAGAATTAACGATTATTTACGTCATTACAGAGTTGAGACACGACTCACTGACAAACAAATTGCCTCCCTACCATCAACCGACGCACCAGAGTATGCCTATCTTTGGGCACTCTTGGAGCGGAATATTATCAACCCTAAGATAGCTGGTAGTATCATTCACGGTTTGGTGCATGAAACCCTTTTTGACCTGCTGAGTTTACACCAAGGAAACTTCATTTTCCATCAAGGTGCAGCACTTGCCCCGCAATTAAATACTTTCGAGATTGCTCCCTTTGTTACAAAAATTACGAAGCAGGTGCAAGAGTGGAAGCAGCTGTATCCGCACATTCAGTCACCGGAACAATTGCCAGTGCTATCTGACAAAGTTCAGCTACAATCCTCGCTACCAGAAGCAACCGTAAGTAAGCTACAACATTGGGCTGACGGGAAAACATCCTTGCGTCAACTGGCTCGCTATCTCGACCGAGACATTTTGACAGTGGCTAAGGCAATATATCCATATGTGCAACAGAGTTGGTTACAACTAGTATATTCACTCACAACTAAACCAGATACCACCCAGACTGATAACTGTGAACTGAAGGAAAAACACAAGGGGCGGATAGTATGTATTGACGATGCGATCGCCATCGGTGAGACTATAAATTCGATCTTACAACCACAAGGTTATGAAGCGATCGCTCTCACCAATCCTTTAGAGGCACTGAGTCTGGTTTTTCAACTAAAACCGGATTTAATTTTATGCGACATTGCCATGTCGGAATTAGAGGGGTACGAGATTTGCGCCATGCTGCGGCATTCAACAGCATTTCGACCCATACCGATTATCATGCTCACTGGTAAAGATGGATTTATTGATCGAGTCAAAGCTAGTATGGTCGGGGCAACAGATTATTTAACAAAACCATTTACAGACACTGAGTTACTTATGCTCGTAGAGAAATATATCAACAACTAATGAAAATTGGGCATTGGGCATGGAGTATTGGGCATGGGGCAGATAAAGAGATCCAAGATTTGTTGATCTACTAAAAGATTAGGTAAAAGATGTTATCACAGAGTCAGCGAACTCAGTGAAATCTCAATACCCAAGAAAAAAGTCAAAAACTAGAATTAATTTATACAGTTAATACTTGCGGAGGAATCAGGGAATGTTCCAAATAGGAACGTCTACATCAGGAGGTAAATAGACATTTATGAGTATAGTTCTGATTGTGGAAGACAGTATCGCGCAAAGGGAGATGATTACAGACCTCCTGAAAGCAACTGGTTTAACGGTAACCCATGCCAGTGACGGATTAGAAGCATTGGAGGCAATTCAAGTAGCACCTCCCGATTTAGTGGTGTTGGATATTGTCATGCCTCGGATGAACGGCTACGAAGTTTGTCGGCGGTTAAAATCCGATCCAAAAACCCAAAATGTCCCTGTAGTTATGTGTTCTTCCAAAGGCGAAGAATTTGATCGCTATTGGGGCATGAAGCAGGGTGCAGATGCCTACATAGCCAAACCATTTCAACCAACTGAGTTGGTAGGAACAGTCAAACAACTGCTGCGAGGATAAGGATAAAAGTAATATGGTCAGCAAACCGGACTTTTTAAGTGGCAGTGGTCAAGACCATTTTCGACCAGAATTACAAGTAGAAAGTCCTGAAGGTGAGTTACATTTGAGGTTTTACATTCCCTCGCATCAGGAGTTTGCACTACAAGCAACTGGCATTCGGGAGGTAATTGAACTAAGTCCTGATAGAATCACCCCGATTCCTAATGCTTCTCCTTTACTTTTGGGTACTCTAAATTTACGAGGTCGAGTTATTTGGGTGGCTGATTTGGGTCAATTTCTGGGGGAAGCAAGTGCATTAAACACGGATAAAGCTGAAATTCCGGTGATTGCCATTGAAGAGCAAGACACAATAGTGGGTTTAGCAGTAGAGGAAATCGGTGGTATGCACTGGTTAGATGTCCAGAATCTCATGCCACCAACCAGTGTTCCAGATACTATGGCTCCCTTTTTACGTGGAGAGTGGTTATTAGGTGCTAAAAACAACCAGTGTCTACGGCTGCTCGATCAAATGGCAATTTTACGAAGTGCTAGGTGGGCAGGATGAAATTGGAGGAGGAAATGGCAATAAGTATTGATAATTTCGAGCCAACATATCAACAGGCGATGACCGCCTATGTTCAAAGGAATTATGAGGTTGCCGCCACTTTAGTTGATCAAGTGGTGCAAAATTTACCAAAAGACCCCAATACCCATTTGTTAAGGGGTCACATCTACTATGTTTTGCAGCAGTACGATGTAGCAAAAGAAGAATATCAACAGGTATTAGGCTTGACTAACGATCAAGAAATTATTGGTTTTGCCAATAATGGAATTGAGAATATCAATCAATATTTACAGTCATTCAGTGGAGAGATTGATACATCAGGTAGTCAAGAGCAAATAAATTCCCCAGAGATATCTGATGCACTGGCATATAGCGAACAAGAATTAGGAGATTTGGAGGTTAATGAGGAGTTTGACAGCAAGAATCTTGATTTGAACTTTTTTGGAGAGCATCAAGAAACTGGGAATGGCATTGAAGAGCTATCTTCAAATAGTCCATTTGATATACCTACAGAAGATAGTATTGGAACAGGGCAAATATCAGATTTTTCTACAGCTTTTGGTGACGATCCTTTTGCCTTCAATGAAGAATCACAGGAACAAGAGTCTAGTAGCAACACTTGGGAGGTGAAAACAGAGTTAGAGTTGCCCGCTTTCTGGCAAGAAGATGTATCAGAAGAGAACCATGAAGAATCACTAGTAAATAGTCATTTTTCAGATAATGGGATAAATTCTGATCACGGGAATTCAGATATTGACAATAATAACTTTTCATCTTCTAATTCAAAAACTGGTAACAAAGAGAATAATTTCCCTGATTTGTCGAGTGAGCCAAAATTTCCAGAACTTAGTATTGACAAATTAGAATATACAAAATCTAGTTTGGGAGACGAAACTTTACTTATTGTTGACGAAGAACTTAGAAATAGTTCCTCAACAAGCAACCACAGTCAATATGATTTGCCTGAGACCGAAGCGCATAATTGGTTAAAGCCAAACACTTTTGAAGTAGGAGAAGCTTTTGCTCCAGATTTATCTGATGATTCTTCATCTTTTAGCAGCAATTTACCTTTAAAAGAAAAGCAGTTAAAATCAGGTGAACTCATTGGTAAAAATAGCTTTGATGACGATGATAATTTTGATATGGAAGCATTTGAGTCTGCCTTTGGCTCAGAGGGTTTAAGCTCTTATGAAGACTCAAACAATATACTGAATGGAGAAAATTCTAAGAGCAATATAGAATTTTTAGATGACTTTGAGGAATTTGATGATTTAGGCAGCATTCCAGGGTTTGACCTACTCGAAGGAGATTCTAACTTCGGTGATCTAGCAATGCATTCTGCTCCATCAGAAACCAGTGGCAGTGGACGCTCTCAAGTCGTGGAAGCTTCTGCAAGTAATGCAGCCGATCGCGATGAGGAACTATTCTCAATGACTGGTTCCCATGAAGAAGTTCCAGTTTTTAGCCAAACAGATGTCTCGAAGCTAGAACCCAACGTCAGCGTCGAGCAAGGATGGTTAGCACCATTAGAGAATGCCTCCATAGAAAGAAAACAATGGTTAATTGCTGGCAGTGTAGGCATTGTCTCGGCGCTGGTTGTAGCCACAGTTAGCTTTGTGGCTACCACATTTTCGCCACCCCAACAACGAGAATCAGTACGAAACACAGGTTGGGCAATGTCCCTCGCCGCTGGGATTGCAGGTTTTGCTACCGCAGGCTTTATGGGGAATCTTGCACTCAAACAAATTCGGCGTACAACCAACGATCTGCAAGCTCAGTTTGAGGCTGTACGTCAAGGAAATTTGAATGCTCAAGCCACGGTGTATTCTGAAGATGAGTTGGGGCATTTAGCCACTGGCTTTAATGAAATGGCACGGGTAATTTTCACGACTACAAGTGAAGCCCAACGAAAAGCCGATGAACAAGAGGAAGCCAAAGAAAACCTGCAACGTCAGGTAATTCGCCTTTTAGATGATGTGGAAGGAGCTGCTAGAGGCGATTTAACAGTCCAAGCTGAAGTTACAGCCGACGTATTGGGAGCCGTAGCTGATGCCTTTAACCTGACAATTCAAAACCTGCGGGATATTGTGCAACAGGTAAAAGTGGCAGCGAAGGATGTAACAAAAGGTGCAACCAACTCCGAAACCTTTGCGAGAGCCTTATCTAGTGATGCTTTGCGCCAAGCAGAAGAGTTGGCAGTGACGCTGAATTCTGTACAGGTAATGACTGACTCGATTCAGCGGGTAGCCGAGGCGGCGCGGGAAGCTGAAACCGTTGCCCGTGATGCTAGTACGATCGCCTTGAAAGGTGGTGAAGCAGTAGAAAATACTGTGGCAGGGATTTTGGAAATTCGAGAAACTGTTGCCGAAACCACTCGCAAAGTGAAGCGACTGGCGGAATCTTCCCAAGAAATTTCTAAAATTGTGGCGTTGATTTCCCAGATTGCTTCTAGAACAAACTTACTGGCACTCAATGCTAGTATTGAGGCGGCAAGGGCGGGAGAAGCTGGACGCGGGTTTGCGATCGTTGCAGACGAAGTGCGCCAGTTAGCTGACAAATCTGCTAAATCTCTCAAGGAAATTGAACAAATTGTGATGCAAATCCAAAGCGAAACAGGCTCTGTAATGACCGCGATGGAAGAAGGCACACAACAAGTAATTAAAGGGACAAAATTGGCAGAAGAAGCCAAGCGATCGCTCGAAAACATTATTCAAGTGGCGAATCGTATCGATATTCTTGTGCGCTCGATTACTACCGACACTGTGGAACAAACTGAAACCTCCCGCGCCGTCGCTCACGTAATGCAATCAGTAGAACTCACTGCACAAGAAACTTCCCAGGAAGCACAACGAGTTTCAGGTGCCCTACAACACTTAGCAGGTGTATCCCGTGACTTGATCGCCTCCGTTGAACGTTTCCGAGTGGAAACTATGGAAACCAGATAAATTGTCATTTGTCCTTTGTCTTTTGTTATTTGCTAATGACCAATGACCAATGACCAATGACCAATGACCAATGACTAATGACTAAAAAACTATGCTGCCGGAACAACAACAGCGGATTTTGGGTTACTTTATCGAAGAAGCCAGGGATCACCTGAATACCATTGAGCAGGGGTTGCTGAATTTAGAGGGTACCCTCAACGACCCGGAAATGATCAGTGAGGTTTTCCGGGCGGCTCACTCCATCAAAGGAGGAGCGGCGATGCTTGGATTGACTAGCATCCAGCATACCTCCCACCGTCTGGAAGATTGTTTCAAAGTTCTCAAAGATCATCCGGTTCAGATTGACCAAAAGTTAGAGTCTTTGTTTCTTGGTGTATCTGATACCCTAAAAGCGCTGTTAGAGCATTTGAGTGGGCCTTATGGTCTTTCCGAAGATGCAGCTAATACTTTGATGTCAGAAACTGAGCCAGTCTTTCAATGGTTGTATCAGCATCTAGAACTGCTTGTAGAACAAGGGAAAGGTGGAGTAGCTAGCACAACAGAACTACACACAACCTCTGTAGAGAATGTCTCCGCACTTACAGAACTTTTTCTACGCCAAGATGTTCCTAGTTTGCCAGAAGATACCCATCAGCAATCTCCAGAAATATCCTTCTCAGTAACACCTCAAGAGGTACGAGCGGTAGCTACCGCTAAAGAAAATCATAATTGGGGCGAGTTTCAAGCCCAGGTGTTACAAAGACTGCGGGAAATGTTGCAACTGTTTAAGCAAACCACAACACCCTCAACTCGGCAAAATCTTCAACAATGCTGTTACCAGTTAGTCAAACTTGGTGAGACTTGGAATTTGTCCAATTGGTGTGGTTTGTGTCAAGCAGCAGCCAGTGCGATCGGCAATCCTGAAAATACCTATCTCACGTTAGCTAAAATTGTCATTACCGAAATCAAGCAAGCTCAAGAATTAATCCTGCAAGGTAGAGAAGCCGAAATTGCAATTAGTCAACAACTAGAAGCACTTTTGAGCTTTGCAGAAATTGAGTTATTAGAAGTTATCCCTGATTTGTTTAACGAACAGTCTGCGGCTTTGACAGAATCATCAACTGCGTTAGAGCCAATTATATTTGGTAACACCGAGCCGTTAGTGATAACTAACTTAGCCCAGACAACTGAAGAATTTAATCTAGACGAAGATACTAGCGTTCGCCCTTATCTTCAACAAGGGACACCACTAAACCACACTAGTCTTATCACCACACATGACGAAGTACATCCAGTCAGTAGTAATCTTGATCCTAATGGGCCAGAGGTAGGAATAGCTGAGTTAAATACCCTTGCCGATTTATTTGAAGGTGATACTCCCGAACTAGATGAAAGCTGGCATCAAGAAGAAACCTTAGATACTGTTGCCACCGAAAACTTTGGGATTGATTTCAGTAGCACTGATGCTGAAGATGCTCATAGTGATTTATCCGATTTTCTATCTTTTGATGAAGACACAAGCAATGAGCAACATCTAACAAATACAGCCATGACAGAAGATTTATCCCTGTTATTTGGCGACAATTTCATAGAAAAAGAAAATTCAGAACCGCAAACTCAACAAACATCTGCGACGACTTTACAGTTGAGCGATTTTAGCGTACTTGATATAAATTTAGACTCTTCTGCTGCCGAAAATTTACCAGAATTTATTGATATTCCTAGTAATATAAGCCAGCCTCCTGGGGAAACTGCCCAAAATAGTGTCAACAAAAACAATGTAGTTGAAGATTTATTGACACTGGAACTAGATGATGATGTCGAAGAACTATTACCTACAGGCGAAATAACTCAACAAGAAACTGAGGCGTTCGCCAGAGTGGAGCTATCTACTAACCAACAAAATAGTTTTGATAACTTATTCTTAGAAACTAGAAATGCAAATTGGGTAGAAGAAATTACCCCTAGTGACTACATAGAATTACCCCAGCAAACAAGCTTGTCTTTGGATAACCTGTTTGCTGAAATGGAAGAACAGACACTATTGCCTACAAGTGAACCAGAACTTGGTGATTTATTTGGTACATTTCCAGCAACAACACCTGAGTTTTCTGATTCAGAAAATGATCTAAGCAACTTCTGGAACCAGGAAGCCACAGAGGAACAGGACGAATTCGATTCCTTAATTGAGCAAAATGTGGAAAAAGCGTTAGAGGAAAGTTTGTTTGCTGCGGCTGATGACATTTTTGCCAATAGTCAGCAGCCAATACCTTCTCCTGTAGCCAGTTTTGACATAGAAGATGATTTTGATATCAATTTTCAGCAGCAAGAGCAGCTAGGCTTAATATTCTCATCAGATTCGGGAGATGATTTATTTGATGAGTTAGATACGAACTCAACTATTTCACCTGAAATCAGCGATCGCATACAGCCCTCCCCGCCTGAAACGCTTTTGTTCGCGCAGCATCTAGGGGAAGAAATTCTCAAGCGATCGCAACAACCAGAAGCTTTAGATTTTATTCCAGAATTTACTAATCAGCCCCCAGAGATATCTGCTGTTGATCTGGAACTTGATTTGCTCGGCTCTTTCGATGAAAATCCGCAACTGCTGTTTGAAGATGTCGCTACAGACTCCACCTATATTCAGATGGGAAGCACAGATAATACTGTAGATGAACCATCGGCTATAGAAAATTCTTTAGATTCAGCATTGCCTCAAGCACACCCAGATGATTTGTTTGGCTCTTTCGATGAAAATCCGCAACTTCTGTTTGAGGATGTAGCTACAGACTCCACTTATATTCAGATGGAAACCACAGATAATACTGTGGATGAACCATCGACTACAAAAAATTATCTAGATATCAGTTCTGAGGAAACTCCAGATTCAGCATTGCCTCAAGCACAGCCAGATGATTTGTTTGGCTCTTTCAATGAAAATCCGCAACTGCTGTTTGAGATCACTACAGACTCCACTTATATTCAGATGGAAACCACAGATAATACTGTGGATGAACCATCGACTACAGAAACTTCTTTAGATATCAGTTCTAGGGAAACTTTAGATTCAGCCCAGACAAGCACAGAAGTTTTAAATATTGAGCCGAACAATAACTTAGACACTGCCTTTGATCTCCCAGAAAAGACAGATGTAGAAGTTACAGAGCTTGGTTTGGCAGATGATTTATTGTTTACAGAAACTGCTCTATTAGAATCAGAAAACCAGAAAGAATTAAGAGAAAGCGCGATAACAATTGATTTGCAAGATGTTAATGATTTCACACAAACGGTTATTCAAGAAGGTGTAGAAACCGAATTGTGGGATCTAGCAGAGACAGAGACATCTGAACCTGTATTAGTGTCAGAGAGTGAAAACGCTATTGTTACCTCAACTGAAGAATTGGTAACGAGAGAAACCGTTGAAGTAGTTGCTCCAGAAGATGACTTTGCAGACTTGGAAGCATTACTAGGAGAGGAAGTAGCACTTAGCCCCAAAGCTACCTCAATACCAGAAGTAGATTTTGCTGCCCTGGAGGAATTGCTAGGTACAAATGATAACGAAAGCGATGAGCTACGCCAACAGCAGCCCTTCAACACTCAACCAGTCTTAGCGACAAATACCGTTCCATCACCAGCTATAGATGAATTTGGCGACTTAGAGAAGTTGCTCGCAGAAGCGGATCAAACAATATCTCATTCACCAGTAGCAAAATCGAACACCAGCAAAGCTCCACGTTCCTCTACTCGTAGAGCTGCGAGATTTGAAGAAACGATGAAGGTTCCAGTTAAGCAACTGGATGATATGAGTAATTTAGTTGGGGAGTTGGTGGTAAATCGCAATACCTTAGAGCAGGATCATGAACGGCTGCGGCAGTCGTTAGATAACTTGCTGATTCAGGTACAACAACTCTCCGATGTAGGCGCAAGAATGCAGGAGTTGTACGAGCGATCGCTCCTAGAAGCCTCTCTGTTAGCTGGACGCAAAAAGAAAGACTCCGGCTTCCAAGGCTCTAATTCCAATGCTGATCGGGGTTTTAACGAGTTAGAAATGGATCATTTTACTCCCTTTCATACACTCTCACAGCAGATGATTGAACGCATTGTGCGAGTGCGTGAGTCGGCAAGTGACATTGATTTTGTTACCGAAGAAACCGAGCGAGTAGCAAGGCAGTTCCGCCAAGTAACCACCCAGCTACAAGAGGGATTAACAAGAGCACGAATGGTGCCTTTTGCTCAAACTATTGATCGCTGGCGGCGAGGAGTGCGCGACAACGCCATCAAGTGTGGCAAACAAGTAGAGTTGGTGATCGAAGGTGGCGATACCTTAATTGACAAGATGATTTTGGATCATCTGACCGATCCGTTAACTCATATGCTAAATAATGCGATCGCTCACGGTATTGAAACGCCAGAAGAACGACAAGCTGCTGGTAAACCACCTGTAGGAATCATTACTATCCGTGCGTTCCACCAAGGCAACCAAACAATCATTTCTGTAGGCGATGATGGCGCAGGTATCGACTCAGCAAAGGTTAAGGCTAAGGCAGTGAAGATTGGCATGATTACAGAAGCGCAGGCAAAAGCCATGTCTCGCCTGGAAGTTTACGATCTGCTGTTCCAGTCTGGTTTTACAATCAAAGACCAAGCAGATGAAATTTCTGGTCGTGGTGTGGGTATGGACGTAGTACGCTCCGAGATTAGCGAAATTCGGGGGACAGTGAATACCGATTCTGCGATCGGCAAGGGAACCACCTTCACTATCCGTCTGCCATTGACTCTGAGTATTTGTAAAGCTCTCTGCTGTGTCTCTGATCGAGCTAGGATTGCTTTCCCGATGGACGGTGTAGAAGATACGCTGGATATACCAGTCAAAAATATTCAGCACGATGCCAATGGGGAATCATTTATTTCCTGGCGCGATACAGTGTTGCCATTTCGACCCCTGAAGGAACTTTTAACCTTCAATCGCCAAATCAGTCGCGGTAATGTCTATGGCGGCACTAGAGATGATGATATGGTTTCTGTTGTCGTGGTGCGATCGGCAAATACTTTGATTGCTCTACAGATTGACCTAGTGTTGAGCGAACAAGAAATTGTAATTAAGCAATTTGAAGGACCAGCGCCTAAACCCATTGGTGTAGCTGGTGCTACAGTCCTGGGCGATGGTCGGATTATGCCTATTGCTGACGTACTAGAAATAATTGACATCTTCCAAGGACGGATTTCTACGCGAACTGGTGGCAATTCTTGGCAACAGAAAGGGATTCCTGTAGACACCTCTCCTACGAAGATTGACCCGACAGTGCTGATCGTCGATGACTCGATTACAGTCCGAGAGTTGCTTTCTCTAACCTTTAATAAGGCAGGTTATCGTGTAGAACAGGCGCGTGACGGACAGGAAGCTTGGGATAAACTGCGCTCCGGTCTGCCTTGCGATATCGTATTTTGCGACATCGAAATGCCTCGTTGCGATGGCCTGGAATTACTCTCTCGCATTCAGAAAGACTCTAACCTCAACCACTTACCCATAGCGATGCTTACCTCACGGGGTGCAGACAAGCACAGACAAATAGCAGCTCAACTCGGTGCTAGTGGTTACTTCACTAAGCCCTATCTCGAAGAAGCTCTCCTCGAAGCTGCGGCGCGGATGTTGAAAGGGGAAAAACTTGTTAGCAGTACGAGTAATGTTTAGTAAATAAGAAACCTTGATAGTAAACCTATTAAGGTTTCTTATTTAAACCAGATAAAAATTAAAATGTAACAATCGCTATAGCGCTCAGGGTACTAGGGTTGTTAAATTATCTGGCGATCGCTCACGGCTACATTTCACACAAATTGTTTGAGGGACTTTATGAGCGTGATTTTCAACTGATTACAAAGCTCAAGAAAAAATTGGTATAGATTTAGCTAAAGTATCCAAAAACAAAAATGCAGATATCAACCCATCAATGGCTACTTGCAGATATTAAAAAATATACTTGATTCTGCCAAAAATTACGATATAATTCCTACATGGTTTTGCAAATTCTGCCCTAAGTTTTTGGGTTAGTCCCCAAGATGAAGATGGGCGATATTTCTTGTCACTCAGTAAGGCTGTTAATGTCAGGTTAATGCTTGCATCTGGCTTCAAAACAAGTTTGTACAATCAAAAAATACCTGAGAATATATATCTGCTGGCAGTAGCGGAAACTTAAAAGTGGAGAAAATTGGGAACGAGGTGATTTTGACAGTGGTTCTGTAGTATTTTTGGTGCAAGTCTGTCTTAGGGTTCATACAATGAAACAGCTCTTCAAACAAGTATTTAGCAGTCAAAAACACCTCATCCGGCTAATTCTCCCTTTGGTGACGATTATTTTAGCAGGCTCGCTGTTTGCCACACCTGCTTTTGCCACAGGTGTGAATCAAATACCCAACCTCACAGCAGGGAATAACACCTGGGTTTTAGATCAAGGTGAAGTTATCAGCCGTCTGAATGAAGGTAAGATTAACACCGCTTTCGAGGATTTGGCCAAGCAAACAGGTAAGGAAGTTAGAATTGTTACTGTTCGCCGCCTCGACTACGGAGAAACACCGGAAAGCTTCACCAAAGAACTGTTTGAAAAATGGTTTCCTACAAAAGAAGCCCAAGCTAATGAAACTTTATTGGTTATTGATACCGTTACCAACGGTACTGCGATTGTTAGTGGTGATCAAGTAAAACCTTTACTCACTGACTCTATTGCTGAAAGTGTAGCTACTGAAACAGTAAGTGTGCCGTTACGCAATGGTAACAAATACAATCAGGCATTTATAGATGCAAGCGATCGCCTTGTGGCTGTCCTCTCTGGCAAACCCGATCCAGGGCCACCCCAAATCGCTGACAATGTGCAGGTAGAAGGCACGTTCAAGAAAGCAGAAGAAACCAACCAAGGTAACGCTACAGCTTGGGTAGTAGGATTGTTAATTGCCGCCACCGTTATCCCAATGGCGACTTACTATATCTATCAGATAAATCAGCCATCATCTGATGGGTAATGGAAGAGTTAGGAGTTAGGATTTTCTAACTCTTAACTCCTCACTCCTAACTTTAATCTTGAACATACTCTTGCTCTTTGACTAAAGCTACCTCAGCCCGAACAAATTCTCGACCCAAATAAGCTGCATGATTTAATTGAGTTACAGGAGAAGGCTGAGTTTCCTCAAATATTTTCACGCAAAGTTCTTTCGCCGTCCTTCCACTAAAAAGCGTCGTGTGAATTCGTTCTACCTTTCCTCGTGCTGGAATTACCTTTCCTGTTTCAGGATCGACAGCTAAACCGCGATTGTCAATCACATTTGTGAAATGCTTGGCATAAATTAAACCTGCGTCTCGATCCAAGTAAATAATGAAATATCCACCGGGGTCAAGGTCAATATGACGCTGGGAAAGTTTATCATCAATTGCAGCTAAATCTTCAACTACTAAATCCATAAGCATTATAAAAAGAAATTTTCTTTCTTGAGGGTTTTTACACTATATATCCAGTGTAATTCGTCGTTCATCCTCTGCCTTGGCATTTTTCAAGAATCTCGGTTACTAAATGGCAAGTCTGCATTAATTGCCTCAATTTCCTGCTGTTCGAGTTGATTCACTTCTTTAATATAGGGACGTAAAATTTGTCCTAAACGATTATTGTAAAAGCGGTGCAAACTGTGATTGGGCACAGCAGGGAACCCGCGCCGTTTTTTGTGGCGTCCACCCGCGCCAGGGTCAAAATTTTGGATATTGTTAGCGATCGCCCACTCAATCGGCGCATAATAGCAAGCATCAAAATGTAAGCAATCTATTTCTTGAAAACTTCCCCAATAGCGTCCATAGAGTTTGTCACCTTTAAACAAACAAAATGACATTCCTAAAGGATGAGAGTTATCTTGCTCGCTATATGCAGCAAAAAACAAAACTCGATGGCGATAATCGGTGTATAGCTGCTCAAAAAACCGCCGAGTGAGATACTTGCTACCCCACCAGCCAAACTTATCACAGGTGTCGGCATAGAATTGGTGCATTAAAGGAAATGAAGAGTAGGGAATTTCATCACCACTTAGCGGTTGCAATCGTAAACCTGCTTTTTCCACAGCTTTGCGTTCCCGCTTGATATTGCGACGCTGATTGGCGTTAAACACTTTTAAGTAGTCATCAAAAGTTTTAAAACCAGCATTTTCCCAGATGTAGCTGTGGTGCAGCCAAGTTGTAAAGCCATGCCGTTCCAGCATCGGACGCCATTGGGGATCGACATAGAGAAAATGACACCCAGAAATTCTATTTTTGGAGCAAAAGGTATCAATTTCATACACCATCATCGCTGTTATTTCATCCTCATCTTCTCCTGGGGCAATTAAGAAGCGATAACCTTCAGCTGGGGTAAATGGTGACATTCCCAGCAATTTTGGGTAATATTGGACTCCGATGCGATCGGCTAACTCTGCCCATTGGTGATCGAAAACAAATTCACCAGAACTATGTCCTTTGAGATAAAGCGGCGCAGCGGCAATCAGCGTTCTATCTCGCCACAATGTCAAGTGATTTGGCAACCAACCAGTTTTAGCCGTAGCACTCTGGGAGGTTTCGATATTGTTCAGCCACTCCCATTCTAAAAATGGCGTTTTGAGTGGTATTGCCAAAGCATTCCAGGCATTTTGGGGTACTTCAGCAATTTTGTTCGTCCAAACGACAGAATAGCGAGGCTTAAGTTGTTCCACAATTATCTGGGTTTTTTTAGGGGAGTGGGGAGTGGGGAGTGGGGGGAAGAGGAGCAGGGGGAAGGAGGGAAGGGGGAGAATAAAAAATTAGCTCTTTCTCCTCTGCTCCCTGCTCCCTGCCCCTCTGCCTCTTCCCCATGCCCAATCCTCAATAACTTTACTTAGGGTAATCTAATCTGCTGGTCGTTGCAGGCGATAGTGCAAAAACACTTCTTGCTCAACTGCATTAACTTCTAGAAGTTGCAGCTTGGGAGCTAAATCGGGTAAAAACCCTTTCCCTTCTACGGGTGTGGGTGCGGTATTACCACCTAAAATCAGTGGACAGACAGTTAGCCATAATTCATCAATTAAATCTAATTCCAACAAGGAAGCGACTAATTCACCTCCACCTAAGATCACCAAGCGTGTTATATGTAGAGTGGCTAGATGCTTTAAAGCTGCGGGGATGTCAATTTCTCGCTTTGGTGTTTCAAAAACCAAAATCTGCTCAAATTCTGGAGGGCACTCCTGTGCTTCCGTTCCCACAGTTGAGGTAAGCGTCTGTAAGCGTCCGTTCCATGAAAGCGCTCCCGCTGTTGTCGTGAGTAGCCAGCGTCTAACTGGTTGCTTGAAAAAGTTGATTTCCGGATTGAGGTTTGCAGAGTGTGTAGTCACTATATGAACTGGCTGCCGAGGCTTCCCTGCTTGTGCCCGAAGTTCCATTAGGATTGGATCTGATACAGTAAGTGTTGTTCCATAGGCCCGGAGAGTACCAGCACCGAATAAAACCGCATCAGAGGCCGCAATTTGCTTTTCTAAGTGTGCTTTATCAACCCCTGAGCCAAACCGAGCAGGCGATCGCCTAAAATCTGCTATTTTTCCATCTGCACTCATTGCTAAAACAACTGTAGTATGAGGACGATGTTGCAACATTAAATTGATTGATTTGATAGGTTGAATATTTTCTTTGCTAGTGTGTAGATTTTCAAAAAAATCCATGCCTGCAAGCTACTATTTTACAATTTCACTCCTGTATTTATATGCAACACAAATTGTTTCTACATCAAGCATATATGAATTTTGGTATCCCACGTTTCTTTTTGAATTATAGCAATTTGTTATTTTTAAACATTGAAAATAAAATTTTGGTAATTTAATAAAATGTCTCATCTAGCTCGTCTAATTACATATCTTTGCTGTTGTGGTTTGCAGATGCAAAGTGAGACACTCGATGACTAATTCCCGCCAATCTTCCTTTCGTCGAATTTTAGTAACGAGAATACTGCTTCTGTTCGTCCCAGTCCTACTTATAGGTGAGATTGTTGCCTTGAATAAGGCACGTTCTAGCATATTGGGAACTGCACGTCAAAATTTAACGGAAAGCGCTATCAGTAAGGGGCAAAGAATTGGAGATGCGATCGCTCTTTTAAGAGCTACTTTGCTAAGTGTAAGTAAAACAACGGTGATTCCGTCGGAATTGCCTATACAAGAGCAAGAAATTCTCACGCACTTAAAGCAACAACTTCCAGCTAGTATTGAGTGCATCCAATTAACAAATTTATTAAGCCAAAAAATAATTGCTAGTAGCTGTGGGGATCAAGCAATTGCAGAATTGACATTACCTTTACCTAGCGACGGAATTGATGTCAAAGCAATCTTCCCGCCAAAGACAGGAATGACTGGAAAAATAAATGCACAAAATCAACTGCAAGTAGTGTTATCTGCACCAGTCTCTGATAGCCAAAAAAATTTAGTTTACAGTTTAAGTATTCAGTCTGCATTGTATCAACAAATCAGAAATCCGCCGGGATCGCTTACAGGCGCTATGGTAGTGATTGCTGAAGATGGAACGGTTTTGGCTCACCCATTCACAGACTGGGTAGGAACTAATATTAATCAGCACCCAAATGCTTCGCAACTCAAGAGCATAATAAAAAATGCCATTGCAGGACAAAAGAGTTCGATAAATTTCTCTTTTACACAAGGTAACGAATTAGTAGCTGGCTATACGGCTATTGCAAATCCACTTACCCAACAGCAGCAAAAATGGATAGTCTTAGCTGTTACTAGTGTCGATAATGCACTTTTTGGTTTAGAGGAAATCAAACTAATCCTTATCGTTTTAACAGTTGGTTTGATTGGTGCAAGTTTGTTAGCATCCCTATACCTAGCTCCTTACTTGGCACGCCCTGTAGAAGAATTGCGAGACTATGCTCTCAATATTCACTCTCACCACGCCGCACAACCAGTTCCGCACAATTTTCAAATCCGGGAATTTAATCAACTGGCCCAAGCATTAGACCAAATGGTAGAACGGCTCAAAGCTGGGGCAGAAGAACTAGAAATAGCTTGGAAAGAAGCAAAAAGCGCTAACCAGATTAAAAGCCAGTTTTTGGCTACGACTTCTCATGAATTGAGAAACCCATTACATACTATTATTAACTGTATTCGCCTGGTTGAAGATGGCTTATGTGATAGCCGGGAAGAAGAAATGGAGTTTCTCAAACGTGCCGATGAAACAACAATTCACTTGCTAAGTATTATTAATGATTTACTCGACATTTCTAAAATTGAAGCAGGTAAGCTTTCAGTAGTCATGGCACCTCTTGACCTCCGACAAATATTGTTAGAGGTGATTAATTTACAATCAGTTAATGTTCAACAAAAGGGCTTGCAATTGAAATGCGAGTTAGATCCCCAAGTGATACCAATTAAGGCGGATGCACCAAAATTGAGGCAGGTGCTGATTAATGTTATCGGCAATGCTACTAAGTTCACTGATACAGGAAGCATCACCATCGCTACAGAAATTCAATCTAGTAATGGTAAATCTCAGGTGGTGGTCGCTGTCAAGGATACAGGTATAGGCATTGATCCCACTCAACAACACAAACTATTTCGCCCCTTTGTAATGGTGAATGGCACAACCACGCGCCAGTTTGAAGGTACTGGACTGGGACTAGCAATTTCACGAAACTTAATCGAACTCATGGGAGGCAGTATTACTCTTGAGAGTGCGGGGCTTCATCAAGGTACGACACTGAAGATTACCTTACCCTTGATTGATATCTCGCTGTTAGCTGTTCCCAAGAAAGAAGGAAATGTAGGGGATCTAGGATTTTCCTCTGGGAATGACGGGGCAAAAGCAAGCCATTACCCTAGCCTACAGGAGTCTGGGAAAAATCCTTCTTTGGGGATCAACAAATCTGTAAAAGCAGGTGGAGACAAAGAGAAGTCCTCGAAATTCCAGGTGTTACTGGGGAACGAAACTTACGAGATTAGTCTTTCGCCGCAGCAAACTCTCTTGGTAAGTCTTCCAAAAGTAGAAGTTTATGCAAATGGGACTTCTCAAAGGTAATCTTTGCTAGACTCTAATTCAAAAAAAGAAATTTGGATTTTCCAGAAGATTAAAGTTGAGAGCGCTTGTCAATAAAAACAGGTTGGCCGCCTTGCTGAAGAGATAGTGTTAGAGCAGCAAGAATTTCTACTAACTGTGTGCCTACCCAACCAGATGAAATCTCTGAGGGAGTATTGTTGAGAACAGAGACAACAAAGCAGGAGCAAACTCGCCCCAATGGTTCCCCTAGCTCTAATTCCAGCACCTCCTGCCTTTGATTTACCGGAATAAATTGATTGCCCTGCTGTTCAAACTCCCCATGTAGCAGGATTAGAGGTGATGATTGCGACATTTCATCAAAAATTAAACTACCAAGGCTACCCACAATCCCTAATCGTCGCTGCTTATCAGGATTCAGCCAGCACAAGTGAATATAAGCTTGAAAGCCATCTGGGTATGTCAGTGTTACCCATACTAAGTCAGCCAAACCTTCAGGCAGAGGAGAATTTGTATCTTTCTTGCCCTCTGCTCCTCTGCTCCCCTGCTCCCCTGCTTCCTGTAGCCACACTGTACCCGTAGCTTGTACTTTCACAGGAATCTGTCCCAGCCAAGCGTTAAAGATAGCAATATCGTGAATAGCTAAGTCCCACAGCGCATCAACATCTTGCCGGACAGGCCCCAAATGGGTGCGCGTCGCGTAGCCATAGCGTAAATCTCCTAATTTACCCGCTTGTACTACAGTTTTTCCTTGCTCAACTGCTGGGTGAAATAAATAAGTATGGTCAACCATTAGTATTAAATGATTTTGCTCTGCTAAGTAGCAAAGTTCTCGACATTCTCCTGCGTCGAGAGTTAAGGGTTTTTCAGCTAAAACATGGTATCCCTGTTGGAGAGCGTCTTTAATTAAAGCATAGTGGGTGGTAGCTGGAGTTGCGATCGCTACCCCTGTTAACCCTGAAACTTTCTTTAGATCCTCCCACTGGGTTGTTAAGACTACATTATCATCTAAATTAAACTGCTGTTTTATCGCCGCTAATCGTTCTGGATGGGGGTCTATTACAGCAACTACATCTACTTGGGGATGTGCTAAGAAATTCCGCAGCAGATGCACCCCCCAACGCCCAACTCCGATGACAGCAATTTTAATTTGGTTTGTCATTAGTTATTTGTTATTAGTCATTAGTATGCAAGGGGCTTGGGACAAATGGCCACTGACAATCAATTGAATTATCAGTTTATCAGCCGTGTTTTTTCTTTAGGGGTTTTCCGGGTTAGGAATTGCTAAAAAGGCTACCTTAGCTGCGGCTTGTTCAGCAGTTTTAATCGAGCGCCCCTTACCAACTCCAAGCTTGTTTCCGTGCAGCCACACTTCAGCTACGAAACGTTCTTGATTGCGGTGCGGTTGATTTACTTCCACAACTCTATATTCTGGTAAAACTTTAAATTGTGCCTGAGTCCATTCTTGGAGAGCAGCTTTGTAATTAAGTCTGGCGGGATCGAGGCGAATTTCTGTCGTTAGTTCTTGGAAGTGGGGATCTAGCCAAGAGCGGATCAGTTCCAGATTTTGAGTGCTTAAGTAAAGCGCACCTAAAACTGCTTCAAAAGCATCTGCCAGTCGTGACTCTTGACCAACTTTATCAGCAGTAGCACTGCCAGCAACTAGTAAGTATAATTCCAAACCATAAACTCTGGCTAATTGGGCGAGGATGCGATCGCTAACTAATACCGAACGAATTGCCGCAAAATCCCCTACTGGACAATCGGGATAATTTTCCCATAACACAACAGCCGACACCAGCCGCACCACTGCATCGCCAACAAACTCCAGTTGTTCATAATTTGCCGAATCAGAGACAGTCGGATGAGTTAGCGCTAAATCCAGCAGTTCCCACTTTATAGGTGCTTCTAGCGACAAACCTAATTTTTGGACTAAACTTTCGAGTTGCCGTTGACGGCGTGGATAGGCAAGGGGCATTGAGGGCAGGGGGCAGGGGGCAGGGGGAGCAGGGGAGGCAGGGGAGGCAGGGGAGGCAGGGGAGGCAGGGGGAAAATACTTACTTCTGACTCCTAACTCTTGTACAGACGCGATGAATCGCGTCTCTTGTAAATCAGCACTCAGCACTAAAAAAGGGGGGAGAGAGCAGGACATAAGCCGGGTTCTGTTCTCTTGCGAGGGCAGTTATCTATCTGGGACGTTTGTTACCAAACGCCTCTAGCGGCTCTCATTGAGCGGAACTGGTAAAAGACCAACCGTAGTTCCTATCGCCTTGCTCCCAACCGGGGTTTACCGAGCCAGCACCTCTCGATACTGCTGGTGCGCTCTTACCGCACCTTTGCACCCTTACCAGGATCAATTAAAAATTACTCATTTTACATTTTTAATTTTTAATTTTTAATTGTCCTGGCGGTATCTTTCTGTGGCACTATCCTCACGATCGCTCGCACTGGACGTTATCCAGCAAGTTTGGTCTTTCGGGAGTCCGGACTTTCCTCAAACCAGTAACTATGACTGATCTGCAACCGCCTGCGCCTACTCTCTCCTTAGATCCAGTGTAATCTTTGGTTGACGTAGTATGTTGACATGGCATTACTTTTTTTTATTCCAAGGTAGAGCGTAAGTCCAAGGTAGTTTCCTGACTGTGAAAGGACAATTGATAATGCTAATGGGAGGAAAATCACGACCTGGGGCTAGACCTAAACGCACCTCAGATATCCGTAGCACCAGTTGCAGGGAAAAGTCCAATTGCTTTCTTCTGTTAATAAAGTCGTTGTACAATTTTTTTTGCCCTTTTTGCAGCCCGTTGATATCAATTAAAGGTTTTTTTGCTGAATAGGTTCCAGCTACTTGATCGCGCTGGAAAACATCTTCTGCTGTCACCGTTTCAGAAAGTGTTTTCTTGGGGGCAATCAGGCTAGGACTTTGGGGCACAGCTAAGTCGCGGGTTAAGTCTGGTGATTTCCGAATTACGCGGCGCGATTGCTTGCTATGTTCAACTACTAAAGAACTGTTGTCCCAGTCAACGTATACAGCAATATTTTCAGATTTATTTTCAATACTAATCGATAAATCTTTCAAATCGTCAATTGGGTATGAGGATTTGAGTCTAAAGGAAATCCCAATTTTATCGTCGAGATTGTTTTCTTTGAGTTGCTCGTCAACGATTCCTTTTTTAAACTCAAACTTAATTTGATCATCGATGGATTCAATCATGCGGTTAAAAACGTATGAAACACCGATAATATAAATCGTTAAAACTACTAAATTCTGGTCGCTACTCCTCATAACTTATAATATTAACTCCCGATGTTAATGAATATATATTTGACTTATGATCCATCTAAGATTTTTAATTACGCTTGATTGTTACAGAATTTTGCAGCCAGCCTCGCCGCCAAAAAAACAATAGCAATCCAACTGCGATCGCTCCCATAACTGCCAAGCAAAGTGGGTAGCCCCAATACCAATTCAACTCAGGCATATTATATGGCGATTTTTCAGTATTGAAATTCATACCATAGATTCCGGCCACAAAAGTCAATGGAATAAATATTGATGAAATTACCGTTAGCACCTTCATAATTTCATTCATTTTGTTGCTCACTGCCGAAAGATACACATCCATTAATCCAGATGCTAGTTCTCGATAAGTTTCCACCATATCCATTACTTGCACTGTATGGTCATAACAATCTCGCAAGTAAATTATTACCTCTTCACCAATCAGTTCGCTGCCATCTCGAATTAAAGAATTAATTGCATCTCGCTGGGGCCAGATAGCACGACGTAATTGCAGTAATTCTCGCCGAATTTGATAAATATTTTGTAGTGTTTGCGGAGTAGGTTTAACTATTACTTCCTGCTCTAACTCTTCGATTCGCTCTCCATAAAGCTCTAGTACTGGGAAAAAGCCATCAATAATCGCATCTAACACGGCGTATGCTAAATAATCGGCTCCCTGTTTGCGAATGATCCCTTTGTTTTTTTCAATTCGCGATCGCACTCCTTCAAAACAATCATGTTCTGGTTCCTCTTGGACTGTCAGCAAATAATTTTTACCTAATATCAAACTCACTTGCTCATTGTAAAAACCACATGTTCTTTCCTTTGGTACTACCATGCGGGAAATAAATAGCAATTGGTCTTCATAATCCTCTGTTTTGGGACGCTCCGGTACATTGACTACATCTTCTAAAACTAAAGGATGTAACTTAAAAACGTTACCCAATCGTTGTAATATGTCTTGACTGCCTAAACCTTGCACGTCTACCCAAGAAATGGATTCCCTATCAAGATATGGAACACACTCCTCTGGGGTTGCTATTTGTTCGCGGATGAAATCGGTTTGGTTATAGTCGATCAAGAAAATTATTGGTGCTGGAGCATCTGCATCAATAAAAATGGTTCCAGGTACAGTCCCTGGTTGGTGATAAAACTCATCTTCGTATGGCCTAGTTGCTATTTTGGGAAAAGGACGCAGTTTTCGGGGCATGAAATATTACCTAATAGTTATTAGTCATTAATTATTAGTCATTGCTCATTGGTAAAAATAGTTGACCAATGAAAACTAACTATTTACACGCAATTTTACAAAATTTAATGCAAAGAAGGTAATTTTTCTAGTCATCCGATTTAATCTGTCTTAAAAAGACTAAAATTTGAGCAATTTCACCAATTTTCAATCCTCCCTCTTTCCCTCTCATAACCACAGTGGCTCCACAAGAACCAACTAAAGGCGAGTTGATAAAAAACTTGGATGCGTTAGAAATTTGTAGAGTGAACCCGCTCCTACTTTTTTTTCACTCAGGACTTAGTAAGGTTAAGGCAAAAATTGCTACAGGGCAAGCAGAAGTTCTTACAGGAAAAGTGGAAGCTGCTACAGACTGCGCGATACACGGAAATGTCAAAGTGGAAGCTGCTACAGACTGCGCGATACACGGAAACGTTAAAGCGGAAGCTGCTACAGGGAAAGCAGAAGCTGCTACAGACTGCGCGATACACGGAAACGTTAAAGCGGAAGCTGCTACAGGGAAAGCAGAAGCTGCTACAGACTGCGCGATACACGGAAATGTTAAAGCGGAAGCTGCTCCAGGGAAACCGGAAGCTCTTACAGGGAAAGCAGAAGCTGCTATGGACTGCGCGATACACTTCATATTGCCTCTGAATCAGCAATGCTACAAAAAAACAGTTTGCCTTGGCAAGACAAACTGCTGAAAAAATATTTATTTGGGTGAGGAAAAGTTAGAACATACCCATGCCGCCCATGCCACCCATGCCGCCCATGCCGCCCATGCCGCCCATACCACCCATGCCACCCATATCAGGGGCAGGAGCAGCGGATCTCTTCTCCGGCTTTTCAACAACGATCGCTTCGGTAGTTAAGACCAAACCAGCAATGGAACCAGCGTTTTGCAAAGCTGAACGCACGACTTTGGCAGGGTCGATAATACCAGCAGCGATTAAGTCTTCAAATTCACCAGTAGCAGCGTTGTAGCCAATGTTGAAGTCGCTATCTCGGACTATAGAGACGATAACAGAACCTTCAGCACCAGCGTTATCTGCTATTTGACGCAAGGGAGCTTCTAGCGCTCGTCCGACTATATCAGCCCCAATCTTTTCTTCTTCATTTTCCAGGGTGTTTTTAATCTCTTGTATCTTCTTAGCTAAGTGAATTAGAGTTGTCCCACCACCAGGAACAATACCTTCTTCCACAGCAGCTTTAGTAGCGTTCAGCGCGTCTTCAATCCGCAGTTTCCGGTCTTTGAGTTCGGTTTCGGTTGCCGCACCCACTTTGATTACTGCCACACCGCCAGCGAGCTTGGCGATGCGTTCTTGCAGTTTTTCTTGATCGTACTCAGAATCGGTTTCTTCCAACTGCCTGCGAATTTGACCAATCCGCTTTTGTACTTCTGGCTTGGTAACACTGCCAGCTACAATAGTGGTGCTTTCTTTGTCAATGGTGATTTTGCGAGCAGTTCCCAAAGCTTCTAGAGAAGCAGTATCTAGACTTAAGCCGATTTCTTCAGAAATCAACTGTCCATCGGTGAGAATAGCAATATCTTCTAACAAAGCTTTGCGGCGATCGCCAAACCCAGGCGCTTTGATTGCAGCTACAGCAAGTACACCCCGCGCTTTGTTCACCACCAAAGTTGCCAAAGCATCACCTTCGACATCTTCAGCGATGATCAGCAAGGGCTGACCAGAACGGGCGACTTTTTCCAAAATCGGCACTAAATCTTGGATACTGCTGATTTTTTTGTCAGTAACCAAGATCCGGGCGTTTTCAAATTCCACGATTTGCCGCTCGTTGTTGGTGACAAAGTAGGGTGAAATGTAACCCCTGTCAATCTGCATCCCCTCAACTACCTCTAGTTCAGTGGTTAGAGATTTAGATTCTTCAACGGTAATGACACCATCTTTGGTGACTTTTTCCATTGCTTGGGCTAACATTTGACCAACTTCTTCATCGTTACCAGCAGAGACAGTGGCAACTTGAGCGATCGCACTTCCTTCTACTGGCTTGGCTATGTTGGCAATTTCTTGTACCAGTGCCTCAATAGTTTTGTCGATCCCGCGCTTTAAGCTAACTGGGTTGCTACCCGCAGCGACATTCTTCAAACCTTCCCGAATCAAGGCCTGTGCCAAAACAGTAGCAGTGGTGGTACCATCTCCAGCAACATCTTTAGTCTTTGATGCCACTTCTTGGATGAGTCTGGCACCTGTGTTTTCCAAAGGATCTTCTAATTCAATTTCCTTGGCAACAGTGATACCATCGTTGACAATTTGAGGTGCGCCAAATTTTTTCTCTAAAAGGACATTGCGACCTTTGGGCCCCAAGGTGATTTTTACGGCATCGGCAAGGGCGTTAACACCCCTTTCTAGAGCTCGCCGCGATTCCTCGTCAAATGCAATAATTTTCGCCATGTTTTATTTCTCTAGCGCTTCCATTAGACAATTTAGCACTCACAGGGCAAGAGTGCTAATCTCCCAAGCGGCTCAAGTTACAAATGGAAATAAAAAAATTGATTAATATACAGGTGATGCTCATATTAGATACAGGCAGTAATGCTTGAATTGGGAGATGAATCTAGACAACTCCCTTAAGTCCCTCGGTATTGCCGACCCTAGCGGCACCGGCTGGTTGGCGGTAGTATTTACGTTTCTCTTGGCTTGGCTTGTAACGTGGCGTTTAATTCCGACAGTACGCAAATTCGCCTTGCGGGTAGGTTGGGCTGACCAACCCAATGCACGGCGACTCAACCGAGAACCTTTGCCTAATGCAGGGGGGCTAGCTATCTACGCAGGTGTAATTGCCGCACTGGTATTAGCTAGCCTTTTACGACCTATCGAACTCCAAAACGTACTGGCTCAGGTACTGACTATTCTGTTAGGGGGTTCGATATTAGTTCTTGTGGGCTTTATCGATGATCAGTTCGGCTTACCGCCCTCTGTTCGATTGTGGGCACAAATTATCACGGCACTGTTGCTGGTAGCTAATGGGATCAGTGTCAGAGTTATGTTTGGCACCCCCATCGACTCGCTGCTGTCCATGTCGTTAACAGTACTATGGGTAGTAGGGATTACCAACGCCATCAACTTGATGGATGGTATGGATGGTTTGGCGGGAGGAATCAGCTTTATTACCGCCATGAGTTTGTTGGGGGTTGCAGCCCAATTTAACAATCGTGCAGCGGCAATTTTGGTATTAGCAGCCTTAGCAGGTGCTGCACTAGGATTTTTACGTCACAACTTTCACCCCTCGCGGATTATTATGGGTGATGCCGGAGCATACTTTTTCGGCTATGTACTGGCAGCAACTAGTATTTTAGGCAAACTGCAACAAAACACAGTTTATGCGTTAATTCCCACAATTTTATTTCTGTTGTTGCCAGTATTAGACACCACTCAAGTATTTGTGCGGCGGCTACTAGCAGGAAATAACCCTCTGAGTACTCCTGGTAAAGACCACCTGCACCACCGCTTACTTGCTTGGGGACTCTCCCAGCGCCATGCTGCGTTCACACTTTGGTCAATTACCTTAGTTTTCAACTTGCTGGCGATGAGAATACAAGGTATGAGTGTGGCTGTAATACTGACTACCGCCAGTAGCATTATCATTCTTTTGGGTTTTACTATCTGGCAAAGGATACATCAACAACCTTAATCGCTTGTAGGGTGGGCATTGCAGTGCTAGCCCTACTATGGTTTATTTTCTACTGTGGCAAAATATGATATAGATTTTTTAAGAAATTATTTATGTATGAAGTACCTACTAGCACTACATTGCACCCTTGATAGAGTTTATTTCCTTGATGTAATTATTGATATTAATAATTAATATTTAATATTTAGAAACTATTGTAAAAATTATACTTTTACCTAGAAAGTTATCTTTCTTAGATATCCTAAGCTAAAGCTTGGGCTGAACACTCAGAATCAACTTTTGTTCATGCATAAATTCTATCTACTTCAACATAACCAATCAAAAAAACAAGTGTAAAGCTAATATGCTGCTGTTGTGCTTTTGTCAACGCTTGGAAGTCCAGCACAAGCGCAATTCAATCTTAACGAATCCTGGGCGCAGAATCTCTATTTCGGAAGCCGGGGAACATTCTTTGCTGATGTTACCGGAGATGGCAGGGCTGATGCCATTGTGGTTAACAATGAGAAAGTAACTGTTAAAAGGGCATTTTAGGGGTGTTTGATAATTAGCTGAAGATTTCTTGGAAGTCCCTAAATCGGCGATCGCCAGATAAAATTGGTGCGTTACGCTGTAGGCTAACGCACCCTACAAAAATTACTAACTCAGAACTATTTAGGCCATTACCATACCGCCATCGACATTAAAGACTTGTCCGGTGATGTAGGTGGCAGCGGGATCGGCAGCAAGGAAGCGCACCATCCCAGCGACTTCTTCGGGCTGACCGAAACGGCCGAGTGGGATGTATTTGAGAATATCTTCGGGGTTGTTAAGATCGCTGGTCATGTCGGTGGTGATGAATCCAGGGGCGACGGCGTTAACGGTGATGCCACGAGTAGCTAGTTCTTTGGCAACGCTTTTAGTGAAGCCGATTACACCTGCTTTGGCGGCGCTGTAGTTTGACTGGCCTGGGTTGCCCATTTGCCCAGCAACGGAGGTAATGTTGATAATTCGCCCCGATCGCTGCTTGAGCATAATTTTACTGGCGGCGCGTGTACATAAGAAAACACCAGTTAGATTAAGGTCTATCACAGCTTGCCAATCTTCTGGCTTCAAACGTAAAAGTAGCGTGTCGCGGGTAATACCTGCATTGTTGACCAAAATATCCACACGGCTGAACTTTTCTATGACGGTGTTAACTAGTGTGTCTACTTGATCGCTTTTAGAAACGTCTGCTTGGATAGCGATCGCTTGACCTCCCGCACTTGTAATTTCTGTAACAACTGCCTCAGCAGCTGCACTCGAACTGGCATAATTAACAACTGCGATCGCTCCCTGTGTAGCTAATTCAATTGCGATCGCTCGCCCAATTCCTCGTGATGCACCTGTGACAATTGCGACTTTATCTTGTAATAGTGTCATTTGATGTTCCTCAATCTTAAAAATACCGCGCTAATTATCTTATGGTGATTTAGGGAACATCTGAATGAATATTGTCTAGATAAGTAAATATCTATAGTTATTTCTCTGTTAAGAGATGAATAAATTCAAGCAATATATATATTGTTGATTTAATTTATAGCTGCGACGCGATAGCGTACTCTTATCTAATGCATATACACAAATATAAACAACATACGTCTTTTATTATAATTATTTAAGATTTTTGGCTTGTGAATCAGTCTATATTTATTAATCTAATCCTTTCCCAACAAAAACCCATGAACCTATACCGCTTTTATTTTCTAAGAATTATTATTAAAACAAACAATTGAAAATCGGTCTGTATCACATGGCAACTAAAAAGCAATTTAACAGCTTTGAAGAGATGCTGTCTGCTTCTGATGTACCTGTATTAGTAGATTTTTATGCTGACTGGTGTGGCCCATGTCAAATGATGGTGCCAATTTTAGAGCAAGTCAATGCCCAACTTAAGGATCGCCTGCGGATTGTCAAAATCGACACGGAAAAATACACAGATTTAGCCAGTCAATATAAAATTTCCGCTCTACCAACCTTAGTACTATTTAAGCAGGGTCAGCCTGTGGATCGGATAGAGGGAGTCATGCAAGCACCGCAGTTGGTGCAATATCTACAAGCAAAGGTTTAAGCTAACACTTAAAATTTGGATTTTAGCCGCCAGAGGCGCGAAATATCGCGTCTTTTTTAGTGGGGGTGCATAGCTGTAGCCCTAAGAATCACCGTGTAAAATCTTAAGTAAATATTAAGCATATCTACTTATATGTCTAGAGAATGTAGTTTAAAAATTGAGATGGCTATATTGTATAGATATAATAAAATATCTTGACAAGCCAAAAAATCTATGAATAACAAGCAGAAAAGATTTGATAAAGCCTATATTTGGGTGAATATTGATTTTGATAAAGTTCAACATAGAATAAATGCGGTAACTTATCAGATTGAGCAGGTTATAAAGAAGTACCAACCTTCAAATCAAAGCGATAACCCAGGCAAAAGAAACAATTAGGTTATGTGTAGAGCAATGTCTACGCAGTTTATTTTTAGCGTAGCGTAGGCGTAGCGTAGGCATCGTACCTGTTTTGCACAACAGATTTTGGGCAAATCAACCATATTTTTGTCAAATATCAAATAACATTAATAATCATTTACCGAACTTCTACTTATTTATTTATTAGTCATTATTTTATCTTCGACGCTCCTTTTTAAGAGTGTTAATTTTGGGAGGATATCTACTTGCTAGTTATGGTGTGGATATATGATTGTCTCAATTAGCAGCAGCATTAACTCTTGTATCTCATACTTCTGGTGTTGATTACAGAAAATTACAGGAACTATTGGTAGAAAAAGGGTAGGAAGTTAGATACAGAAACCGACTCTACGATGTTCAAAATATTTGATCGTGAAGTAATTAAAGATAGTCCAAGTGTCAGGTTTAGCTTAGGCGTAGCCTAACCTAGACATCGTATCAATTTTGCATATCACATTTTAGCAAAATAAACAATATCTGACAGTAAGTAGTATTTTTAACAAAACATTTGTAACTACCCTTGCAGTTTATTTACCCACCGCCTGCTATTCTTATAGTTACTTCGGTCTGTCATAGCAGATAGATTATCCTCAATAATGTTTTTATTTGTTAGCGCTCATATACCATCCGGGTTATGTGGGTGCTTTTACTTTATCCTTCATGGCAAAAATCCGGTTTAATTTTGAGGCGATGTCTGGTGTTTAGTACACTAAGCTGACACTGAAGCTTTAACTTGACCAAAACGGCGATCGCGTCTTTGGTAGCTCAACAAAGCTTGATAAAATGCTTCTCTATTAAAATCTGGCCAAAGAATATCGGTGAAATACATCTCTGTATACGCCATTTGCCACAGGAGAAAATTACTCAATCGCATCTCACCACTAGTACGAATCAGTAAATCGGGTTCTGGAGTATCTGCTGTGTAGAGATGTTGTTCTACAAGACTTTCATTCACTTCTTGGGGACTAAGTTCACCCTGTTGCACGAGTTGAGCTACTTGACGGCAAACTCTGGTAATTTCGTTGCGGCTCCCGTAGTTGACTGCAACAGTAAAGTGGATTGCTTGATTGTTCAACGTCTCTGTCATTGAACGTTCCATTTCCGTCTGTAGAGACTTGGGTAAAGCCGATAAATCTCCAATAAATGAGATTCGTACTCCTTCTTGATGCATCTGGGCCAACTCGCGGTGTAGTAATCGCTCAAACAAATGCATTAGAAAATCCACTTCTTCAACAGGACGCTGCCAATTTTCTGTTGAGAAAGCGTATGCTGTCAACGCTTTAACTCCCCAATCTTTGCAGCAACGCAATAGTTCTTTGAGTGTCTTTGCTCCTTGGCGATGTCCAGCAATGCGCGGTAATCCTCGACTGGTTGCCCATCGTCCGTTACCATCCATGATGACAGCGATATGTTGGGGTATTTTTTGGGGATTTAAATCGGTGGGTAATTTTGATTTGTCATTTGTCATTTGTTATTTGTCCTTTGTCATTTATTTTTACTAATGAGTAGTTTCAAATAAATCTTGCAAATACTCTGGTGTGAGTGTGTTGTTCCAACTCCACAGACGATGCATTGTGTAGGTGAAGGTGAAGAAGAGAGTTGTTTTGTTAGTCAATGACCAAGTATTCCAGTTGAGTGTACCCATCATGCGGCGGAGGGTACGGATCAGGTTGTTGCGTTGATAGTTTTGCGATCGCGTTTTGATTAGCGTGCGTCCAATTCGCATCAATCCAGTATTAGGGAAAGTCCAGACTCCAAACCCCCAGAATTTGGTCATGTGGTTGATTTCATCCTGTGCTAGTTCCTCTAAAACATCCTGGAGTGCGCCAGTAGTATGAGCCATCAACCAAATATAAAGACAGGTAGCACCGTATTCTGTGGCAATGCGGTGTAAGCCGTGGCGATATAAGTCTTCGTAAGCGTCATCTGTAGGGAGATAGCTTCTAACAGTGCGAAGTTTTGGGGTAATTTTCTCGCCTGTTAATTGGGTGTAGATTTTGATTAATGCGGGTGTGTGCTGACGTTCTTCCTTTTCCCACAAACCAAGTTCCAGCAATTCGCCACTTTCACCGACAGTTCCACCAATAAACCGAGCCATCTGAGGATGCAATTTTTCCAAATACTGCCGACTTGTTTGGGTATAGCCGCGAATGGGAGCTTCTGTATCCATTGCACCTATCAATATAGATAGAAATACCTCTGCGTCTAAGCCGATAATTTGATTGCGGTTAATTGTTTGCCAGTCGATGTGTTTCCAGGGACGCGGTTGAGGATTGGCAAACTGTATCGGTAAATCTTGCAGGCGATCGTATAGTTGTTCGACTGCAATATATCTATCTATGAGTGAACGAATGCGGCGCTGTGTTTGCAAGTAGTGAGGGCTGGGATAGCTTTGACCTGCTAAGTCTTCTGCAAGTGGGCTGAGGGTGTTAAGCATATTTTTATACTTAAATTTTTATCTCTATGCCCAATAGCCTAAGCGATCGCACTTGCTTTTGTCAGTCGGCTGAAGTCGGCAGTTTTATGTGATAGGGTTGCAAAAGTCGGGTAAAAAGTTGGTTAAATAATGTATAAAATTTTTACGTAAGATATTTGAATAGGTAGGTTATGCTGGGCTTTAGTGAATAGATGCCGAAAGCTATATGCATCAAATGCAAAGAGCGATCATGCTAAATAGCTAAGTGTTATATGAACTCAATAAAGAAACCAAAAACAATAACAGAGTATACAGAGTGGGCTAAAAACGTATTATTTACTGACTTTGAAGATAGTCGTTCAAAGAATATATACACAGTAAATCTACAGGCATTTTTTAATACGGTTTCAGAACATGATTTTTTTAAAGGATTAGATGAAAAATTATCTTTATGGTCAGAGGAGTATAAGAATCAGACTACTTCTCAGCTTTTAATGGATAACTCCACATTAAATTTACTAACAAAAACATATGAGTCTGCACTAGATAAATCTTTTAGGGAAAATATACTCTTGAATAAAAGCTTCCCTGAACCGCCCAAGAAAGGTTGGGTAACAGCTGATAACTTATTTAAACGCTTCAATGATGGACTAAGAGGATTATTAGTATGTAAATTTATTGATGGGCCTAGTTTTCTTGCAGACAAATTGAGCGCATATGCTAACCAATTAGGTTTACAGAGTAGACAATATAGCCAGGCAAGGGATGATGGCTATTATGCATATCACTTTTATGTTATTTTTAAAGTTGAGCTAATTGATAAAGACTGGAAAAAACAGGAATCAAAAGTGGAAATGGAAATACAGATAACAACACAGTTACAAGAAGTTCTAAGAAGTTTAACACATCAATTTTATGAGCAGAAGAGGTTACAAATAGATATTGATGCATCTAAATGGAAATGGAATTACACATCAAATCAATTCAAAGCGGGATATCTAAGTCATACTCTACATCTTTTGGAAGCTATCATAGTTCAATTACGAGAATATAGTCGTAAAGAAGATAGTGAAAGCCTTGAAAAAGAATAATAGGTGATAATCATGGAGCCAGTTCTAATGTACTATAGGCTTTTTGAACTGTTTCGCGCTATCGATAACGGTGTAATTAGAGTGCCGTCTTTTCAAAGACATTTTTTGTGGGATGCAGCAAATATACTGGATTTAGTAAAAAGTGTATATAACGGATTTCCGATTGGAGTTATAATATTTTTTGAGTCTGGGGAAAACATATTTGATACAGCAGATCCAAGTGTTACTAACTTTCCGGCTGTAGAAAATTTAGAAACACGGCATAATTATCCTATAAACTATGTTATTGATGGGCTACAGAGGCTTTCATCGCTGTACAATTGCTTCCATTGGAAAGCTCTAGAACAAGCTAGCAAGTTTAATATAATTTTTGATATAGAAAAGGAAGAATTACTTCAATACAGCAGTTATAGCTCTCCGGGTAAATATATTCATTTATCTTCAATATTTTCCTCGGAAATGTTCATTGATAGCCAAATTAAATTGATGAGCTACAACAATTCAGAAAAAATTTTAAATATTGCTAGCGAACTGCATAGTAGATTTCAGGAATATACAATTCCAGTTATGAAAATAACTGGAACAGATACAAAAGATGTGGTAACAGTTTTTGAAAGACTTAACAGTTCTGGAGTAAGTCTAACTGAAGCCGAAATATTGAGAGCTAGGTCTGAACTTGAAAAAGATTGAACTTCTTATAGGAGAGTTTCGCTATTGCCCTGCTTAACCTTCTGATAGTTCCCCAAATTGCTGACGATAACGTTCAAGTTGTTTTTGCGCTAATTCAAGCTGTTCTTCTGGAGTTTGATAGCGCTTTCCTTGTTGGTCATACCAATACAAAACCTGACGCTGGATATTACCAGATACGTATTGCCCTCTACCAATTCCCAAACCAATTTCTGGCATCCAAAAAGGTTCGCCAATTTGCAATTGATAGCTACCACCTACTAAGCGATAAACTTCAAAAGGTTGGTGACGATCGCGTTGCCAATACTCTGGATTATAAATAATGTAGTACAGTACCCCTAACTTGGCATAAGTATCTAATTTCTTGTCGTATTCTCCACCCGGAGTTAAGGAGACAATTTCTAAAGCCAAGATAGGCACTATGTTATTTTCTTCCCAAACAACATAGCTTTTACGAGATTTATCTGCCTTGCGGCGTTCTACACCTAAGCTCAAAAATCCGTCTGGTACAATTGGCACAAGTGGACTAACCCCTGTGGTATGGTAAACGCCCATATCTACGCTGAAAAACCAGTCATTACGATTTGCCCAAATGTATTGCAGCAAAAAGAGAAGCAAGTTGGGAATAAAGTTTTGGTCTTCGTTATCCACAGGGGTATCGTCTGAACAGGGAAGTTCAGCACTAGTAGGCAATTGACGGGGGTCTGATTTCACCATAAGTAATGATGGTGCTGATGTTACCTAATGAGTTTTATTCTAGACGATTTGACGCGGACGATATACTTTAGGTAAACGTTCTAAGTTAGCGGCGATGAAGAATTTTGATATTCAGCTAGATGAAGAATATGCTCAAAAGCTTGCCTACATTCAACAGGAGGCTGACCAAGATACAGTAGAGGCAATTAAGTCTTCGATTGAACTGCGCTATCAACAACTTCAGCAACAAAAAACAGATCCGTTAGCTAAACTCAAGCAAAGTAAATTTATCGGCTGTTTCAAAGGAGAAACTGACTTAGCTGCTAATTCTAAAGCCATTGTGCGATCGCTAATGCAAGAAAAGTATGATCGTCGCTGATACTGGCTTTTTCGTGGCACTTGGGAACCAAAACGATCAATACCATCAATTAGCACTACAAGTTTTAAATGCTCTCAATGAACCACTAGTCACTACTTACCCTGTAATTACCGAAACTTGTTACCTTCTTCTTGCCAGAGGAGGTGGTAATAATGCTCAATGTACTTTTTTGAGAGAGGTTGCACAGGAAGCATTTGAGGTGTTTGATTTACAAAGTCACCATGTTGCACGCATAGTTGAACTCATGGAAAAATATGCCAATTTGCCAATGGATATGGCAGATGCTTCTCTGGTTGTTCTAGCAGAACATCTGGGACATGGGCGAATTTTGACAGTTGATCAACGAGACTTTAATACCTACCGTTGGAATAACAGCAATCCTTTCAAGAACTTGCTGCTGAATTTTGAATAAAGTTTGCAAAAGTCGGGAAAAAAGTCGGATTTACAAAATCTTATCCGAAAACTCCAGCAACATAACTGTAAAGTAATTTATAGTTGTCCCTAAAATCTGAACTACCCTTGTCGTTACACAATGGACGCTGAAGCAGCATTAGCATGGTTAGACGCCATAATTCCTCCTCAGACTGGGGAACGGTTGAGCGATTTGCAAAAAGTGATTCTTGTGCAAGTTTGGTTAGGTAGAAAATACTTGGATATCGCTCATTCTTACGGTTGTACGGAAGGACACGCCAAGGATGCTGGTTCTCAGTTATGGAAGCTGCTTTCTAAAGTATTACGAGAAAAGATTACCAAAAGTAATTGTCGCGCTACTTTGGAGCGAGTTCTGAGAAAAACTACTGCAATATCATCTAGTCTAATTGATTACTCGCGATCGCCCCAACCCACCCCAAAATTAGAGGATACCAATTTTATTGGACGAACAGAAGCGATCGCTCACCTGAATACTTTGGTAAATCAGGGATCGAAAGTCATTGTCATTCAAGGTGAGGGAGGCTTAGGCAAAACCACTCTAGCCCAGCAATATTTGCATCAGGGGTTTGAGTTGGTTTTGGAACTGCTGATGGCGAAGGAAACGCAGAATATCACCCCCGCCGAACGAGTAGTAGAGGAATGGCTCAAACAAGATTTTGATCAAGAACCTGGGGTAGAATTTGGGGTAACTTTGGGACGACTCAAGCGCCAACTCCACAATCGGCGGATTGGGGTGTTAATTGACAATCTTGAACCTGCATTGGATCAACAAGGTAGGTTGATTGCTTCTCACCGCAACTATGTAGAACTATTGCGGGTTTTGGCTGATGCTAGGGTGCAGTCTGTTACCTTGATTACTAGTCGCGATCGCCTTTGTGAACCTGGGTTGAATGTGAATCACTATCGGCTTCCTGGTTTGGATCAAAGGGCATGGCAACAGTTTTTTAGCAACCGTGGATTAGCGATCAACTCGTCAACTTTGCAAATCATGCATCGCACTTATGGTGGTAATGCTAAAGCAATGGGAATTCTCTATGGTTCGATTCAGGAGGATTTTGACGGTGACATGGTTCTTTATTGGCAAGAAAATCATGCCGATCCGTTAGCCGCAACCGACTTAAAAAATTTAGCGGTTAGTCAAATCAATCGTTTACAAGTCCTTGATCCCCCAGCATATCGCCTGCTTTGTCGTTTGGGATGTTATCGTTATCAAGATATACCCACCATTCCATCACAAGGATTGTTTTGTTTACTTTGGGATGTCCCACCTGCTGAACATCGCCAAATTATCGCCTCGTTGAGAAATCGGTCTTTGGTGGAGTGCGATAAGGGTGAATACTGGTTGCATCCCGTGATTCGGAAAGAAGCGATCGCGCGTTTACGTCCGAGTGATGAATGGGAAATTGTCAACCACAAAGCCGCGGAATTTTGGACAGCTAGTGTTAAACAAATTGAATCCTTTAAGGATGCTTTGCAAGCTCTGGAAGCATATTATCACTACATAGAAATTCACGAATTTGAGTTGGCAGGTAAAGTCATTCTCAAAAGCAGAAATAATCAATGGCAGCAGTTTTTACCTCTTGGTAGTACGTTATATCGCATGGGTTTAATTCAACCTATACTTACTGCAATTAATCAAGTTGTTAAGAATATTCTAAATGACCAAAATCTCAGCGAACTTTATAATATATTGGGTGATTTATATTGGATAACAGGTAAAATTAGTCAAGCAATCACTTGTCAACAAAAGACTATTAATCTAGCAACCCAAGCACTCAAATCACTTGTACCTCAGCCAGAAAATAAACATTCAGTTTACTATCTGAGAATGCTAGAGGTAGATTCTTTATTAAGTATTGGTCTTTACAAAATAGATTTGGGGGAATTAGAGGCAGCCGCAAAGTTATTCCAACAAGTAATTTATCTGGCTCAAAATACCGAGCATCATAGCTGGGCAGAGAAAGCTTCAGTGTGTTTAGCTTTAGTATATTCTTATTTAGGTTTACGTGATGCCTCATCTGCATTAGCAAATGTAGCTTATCAAAATATTACGAATGAAAAACTGGTAGAACAAACTGGAAGATTTGTCTATTTCATGCAAATTTTGGGTCAAACCTATGTAAATTTAGGAGATTTTTATAAAGCAAATCAAATACTGCACCAAGCTTTGACTTTTGCTGAAAAGAGCCATTATATGCAGGTAAAAGCAAAAACACTGAATGGTTTAGCAGAAATCCATCGACAACAAGCAGATTTTGCATTAGCCTTTACTCATCATACAGAAGCAATCGAACTTTTGGATACAATAGGTGCTAAGTGTGATCTAGCTGAAGCTTATTTTCAATTAGGTTTAACTTATCAAAAGATGGCAAAGCCTGATGAAAGTCAAATGAATTTTAATCGAGCGATTCAGCTATTTACTGAAATAAAAGCTCCGAAGCAAGTTGAAAAAATTTCCAACTGCACGACTCAAAGCTGTGTTAACCATTCTTGCCATTATTGAGTAGATATGCATGCTTTGTAGTGCTGAAGTATGCGTAGACGGCCAAAAGCTTGTCGTCCATCATTGCTCATGTCACCTTTCCTTCATTTCTAGGTAAACCAAGGCATATCCATAATACACGTCATACAATTATTTGCGATCGCCTACGGTGGGAGAAACAGCGCTATCGCTCATCTCACCTTCCTATATCAACTAGTTATGGGGTTATCTGATTGCCAAATTTTTTAATTCATAAAAGTCAAAAATTGTCAATAAATACGTGTATAACTTAAAGTCTAATTTTAGAATCAAGTCCTCAGCTAAACTAGAGATTATACAAACCATTGTTAATTACTAGTACACTGTGGCAAAAGTTTGCCTTTAACAAGGAGATTTTGCCCCTTGTTAGTCTGGTTAATTGAGATGGTAGCTGAATTAACGCTGTGCTTTACTAATTACTATGTCTTTCGCTCTCAAAGGAAATCTGGTCAAATGGTAGAGATAATTCGTCAGTTGCTGCGTCAGTCAAGTCAACTAATACTATAAAAATGGCTTAAAAGTTTCGGGATTGTGACACTAAATTTGTCTCATTGCCCATAATAATAAAAATGACCCTTCAGCAATTTACTGTTGTACTCTAATAGTAATTCGTAACTATATTTTTAACTATGACTACGCAAACCCTACCTCCACCAGAAATTTATCAAGGTCAGTTTGGGGAATTTACAATTACTCAGAGCGATCGCACTGGCGTAATTATCTACCGCGCGGGATTAATGCTAGCAGCACTGAGCTTTGGCATAGGCAGTGCATTGGTTTTGCTCAACAATAACCCAACTATTTTTACCACACTTACACTTCTATATACTTGTTTTAGTCTCGCTCTGGGTGTGAGTTTATTTACCATTCATATTTATATGGTATCACTGCACCGAATATTGCAAATTTTTTGGGCAATCGGTAGTATAGCATCAGTGATTCTGGCAATCTCTAACAGTGAACCTCTAGCTCTCACTGTTTACAATCAGCCCGTTACCTTATTTGGAGTTGGTTTTATCTTTGTTGCTTTAACAGGTATTTATTTTAAAGAAGCTTTTTGCTTCAATCGCCTGGAAACCAAAATATTAACCCTAATAGTACCGCTACTATTGTTAGGACATTTGGTGGGAATTTTACCAACTCAAGCGGAAAGTGTTTTATTAGGGATTTGGGCAACCTTGTTTTTGGTGTTCGCCCTGCGAAAGACAGTGCAAGCAATTCCTGCCGATATCGGAGATAAGTCTGTATTTACTTACTTGAAAGAACAACGTTTAGCTAAAGTTTAATGCAGGCAAAAAATCGCCGGTGTCAAAAATTTCCAAAAATCAAACTAATAAAACGCCAAGAAATGTGGACACTTACGGCTCAGGGGTGGGCGATTGCAGTCGCTTTTATTGCTTATTTAATTTTTTTCACTATTACTCATGTACACTCATTTCTCGCCGTGACTTCCCCTATCAAATCGGCAGAAGTATTAGTTGTTGAAGGATGGCTCCCAGATTATGCCATAAAACAAGCTTTGACTGAATTTAAAAACGGTTCTTATCGTCTAGTAATTACCACGGGAGGCTCAATAGAAAAAGGTAATTATCTTAGCGAATACAAGAACTTTGCAGAAGTGTCAGCCGCTACCTTCAAAAAACTCGGTTTAGAATCAGAGAAGGTGGTAGCTGTTCCAACACCTGTAGTAATTAAGGATCGTAGTTATGCATCTGCTGCCGAATTTAATCGCTGGCTATCCAATTCAAATTTAAATCTACAATCAGTTAATGTTTTTTCCTTGGATGTTCACACCCGTAGAAGTTGGTTGCTGTTCAAAAAACTACTTACCCCTAACATCAAAGTTGGTGCGATTGCTGCCAAAACACAAGATTATGATCCAAACAAATGGTGGAATTATAGCCAAGGTGTACGGACAATTATTGATGAAGGCATCGCTTATATTTATGCACGATTTTTGAATTGGAAAGCATAAAAATGAGAATTCGTAATTTTGAGTTACAAACTGCGGATTATGTAATATAAAACGTAGCTTTGGTGGGGTGCTTCTACTGTAGCAATCCTAAATGAGTCGTAAAAATCCTCAATTTTTCTCTCTGCGCCTCTGTGGTTAATTTATTTTTACAAATGATTTAGGACTGCTATATAAGGAATTAGGCAGACATCATATTACTTACCCAAGATTTGTAATAATGCTTGCCGATAAATTTTAAGACCTTCTGCGTTTAGATGCTCTCCATTGCTCGTAAAACTCCCTTTAAGAGCATTATTCTCATACAATGGCGCTAGTCCTGCTGCAACTGGCACTTTTTCTATTTCAGCAACTTGGTTAATCAAAGCATTAATTTGTTCAACTCTAGAAAGTGGGGCTGCTACAGTTGGATCTGAGCTTGCTGCAACTGTTGAATAAAAAGCCGGAATGAGAAAAATTTCTTTATTTCCCATTGTGCGGACAAGTGCGATCGCCTCTTGTAAATTTTTGCTAAACAACTCATCACTAATTCCATACAAAGCATCATTTCCACCTACGGCAATAATAGCTTTTTCACATTTCACCTTGGTAGGAATTAAACTTTTAAGTTGTTCCAGTAATGAGATTGTACTCAGACCATTTAAGCCAAAATTAAAAGTCCCGCTCCCAAGGGTATTTCCAAGTGCAGCCGAAGTAGAATCGCCAAATAAGCAACCTGAAAACTGTTTATTTTGGGCGGCAAGTGTTTGATATTGCAATGCAATTTTCCCTAAAGGTGAAGAACTTACATTATCCTTTGGAGGTGCATCAGCAGAATTAGAAGAGGAATTTGCCATGCCAACTAGCTTAGAAATTTTGGACACATCAACAACTAGTTGATTGCTGGGATAGGCTTCTAGAAAGCTTACTAATCCTAGACCTTCTGGTGATCTTGCTCCTATGATCATGGCAGATCGTAGGGCTTGTATACTGGCTTGATCACGACGAGCGATCGCTTGGGATGCAAAAGATAAAATTTGCTTACCCATTCCTGTATTTACCAGCTTATCTAAAGCCACAATATCAAGAGACATTTTTACCTGAAGTGCATCTTGGAACTTCTGTTTTTCCTCAGTGCTAAGGTAATCTAGGAAAGATTGCAAATCGCTAGAAGCCTTTTGTGTCTCGGCATAGTTGCGTATATCTGCCACCGGGATCGATTGCTCAAACAATCCGTATCTGACAGTAACTTTCTCAGCCGCCAAACTAGGCAACAAACCAATGCCACTGTGCAACAGTAAAAATATTAAGCACCCAGATAGGCATATAAAAAAACGATAGAAATATTTCATCACAGAAGATAGTGAAATAAATAGTCAATAGTTAATAGTCAATGGTTAAGGGTCAAGAGTCAAGGGGCTGGGGATTGAAAAGACGCAGAGGGGCAAGGGGGAGAGTTTTAGTTTTTTCCTTTTCTCCCTGCTCCCTGCTCCCCTGCCTCTTCCTCCCTCCCCATAACAGCCAACGCTAATTTGGGAATACTCAATCCAGTAGGCGTGAGGATGAAACCGTGGTAGAAGAAGGCGCATATTGGATAGCTTGGGCGCAAATATCTGGGGTTGGCCCGGTATTACTGCGGCGGCTACAACAGCATTTTGGCACGTTGGCAACAGCTTGGAACGCTACCAAGGTAGAGTTAGGGGAAGTGGAGGGTTTTGGTTTTCAGACACTAGAAAAAGTAGTACAACAGCGATCGCGTTTACACCCAGAACAACTATTCACCAAGCACCAGCAAGAAAATTCCCATTTTTGGACACCAGCAGATGCAGATTATCCCCGCTTACTGTTGGAAACTCCGAGTCCGCCGCCGATTTTGTACTATCGTGGTGAAATTGAACTCCAAGAAAATCTTGGACAAAAACCGATGGTTGGCATTGTTGGAACCCGCCAACCCACAGAATACGGTATCCGTTGGACTCGCCAAATTAGTACAGCTTTGGCTAAAAATGGCTTTACAGTTGTTTCTGGGATGGCAGAGGGAATTGACACAGAAAGCCACATCGCCGCCATGAAAGCAGGTGGACGCACGATCGCAGTTTTGGGAACTGGTGTCGATGTCATCTATCCCCATAAAAATCGAGATTTGTACAAGCAGATTTTGACGGCTGGGTTAGTCGTGAGTGAGTATCCCACAAAAACCCCACCAGATCGCACGCACTTTCCCAAGCGCAACCGGATTATTGCAGGTTTAAGCCGCGCCATCCTCGTAATGGAAGCGCCTGTAAAATCTGGTGCCCTAATTACTGCTACCTACGCAAATGAATTTGGTAGAGATGTCTATGCACTGCCTGGGAGAGTGGACGATCACCCATCTCAAGGATGCTTAAAATTATTGAACCAAGGAGCTTCTTTCATCCTCAAAGAATTAGATGAACTGTTAACAATGCTAGGAGCAATACCACAAATTGATGGAGTCGAGGCTTCCACAGCCCCAGAACAGCTGAGTTTACCAACTTTAGCGTCAGAATTACAAACGGTAATGGATGCATTCGCAAGTGAAGTTTTACCCTTCGATTTGATTGTCCAACAAACCGGCATGACTGCTGGTGCAGTTTCCAGCGCGTTGTTACAGTTAGAACTTATGGGTTTAGTTTCGCAATTACCAGGAATGCGGTATCAAAAAAGTTAAGAATTAAGAGATAACACTATAGTTGAGCTTTTAGAAACAAAAAGCTGGTGGCGATCGCACTTGGATTTTTCTAGCTGCTTGATGAGGTAGACGATTCTTGAGATTTTACTACTCTTCTACCCCAAGGTTTGATCACTGAAATGCCGATGATGGCAAGTATACAGAGAGTTTGGATTGCACCACCTATGAGGACTCCATTCAAGTCAAACATATATAGTGGATTGCTCAATGCTTGCGATCGCGCCACATCTGAAATACCTGTCACCGCATTAACCCACGGGCCTAGCCATATAGTTCCTACCACAATTAAAGTAACTGTGGCAATCCATTTGACAATTACCCAGTAGTGTTTGAAGAATCCCCAAACGGTGAGCCAGCAGAGAAGCCCTCCTGTTAACAAAGAGAGATTTGCAGAGGGAATAACCACGAAATCATCAAGCAATTTTAACGTTGTGTTAATCGCATACAGTTCGTCACCATTGGTAATATTGGCATTCTTCAACGCGATGGCAACCATGCATAGAGCAGAGCCAAACCAAATGCTAGCAGAAGCGACATGAGCAGAGAGCAACCAGTTTTTCTGTTTAACGTTGAGTTTGGGCATAAAGTCTCCAAATTTGATGCACGAACAACGGCAGATCAGCTAAATTTAATTAGCTTCCATATAATATGGTTCCTTATTATAATAGGATAAAATTTCCTGACTTCAAAGATATTTACTTGTTTAAGTTAAAAATCTCGCATCGCTGGTACTCCTGCCTGTAGCTTAGACAAGAGTTGTATCAGTGTCTTCTGCTCAGTTAGGCTCAGATGAGCTATCAGTCCAGTAGTTCGACAAAAATGATCTGGCAACATCTTTATCAAATCCTGTTGTCCTTGTTCGGTCATTTGTACGACTAAACGGCGTCTATCTTCTGGGTGTGGTTGTCGCTTCACCCATCCATCTCGTTCCAAACCGTCTAATAGTCCAGTGATAGTTCCACGGGTTACACCAGAACGTTCAGCACATTCTGAAGGTGTTAAGTGCTGACCAATTGCTCGGAATAATTGCATGAGAACTGTAAATTTACCCATAGACAGCTGATGGCGAGCCAAATGGGCATCTAATGCGGCATAAACAAGAGCTGTAGTTTTCAAAAAGGCTAAACAAGTCTCCACTGCGGGAACATTTAGCTCCGGAAACTGCGTGGCAAGTTCCTCTAACTCGTGTTTTGGTGGGACTTCAGGAGAAACAAACATGGATTTCCAAGCATTAGTTGACTAGCTTACTATATGCTGCCTTAGTAAATCCTGCTGTGGCAAATCTACATTCAAAAATCCTAAATTATCAAAACAATCGGGTCTAAAACCGAACTTCGTCCCGCTACGCTAACGCCTTTAAAGGCGAAAAGTCTAGTCACGGGGTTAAAACCCTGTGATAAAACGTAATTGCGTTAGCGCAGCGTATACCCTTCTCTACGAGAGGCTGCGCCAACGGGATGCTTCGCTTAGAGCGACGTAGGAGCGTCATTGCGAATTGCGAATTGCGAATTGCGAATTGCGAATTGCGAATTGCGAATTGCGAATTGGTTTATCTTGGAGGATAATACTGTGGATTCATAACTGGAGATTGATAACCGTTTGCGGGTACTGTACTTCCCATACTGTTGGGTACAGGACTGACAACAGGAGGCTGATAAACGTTCATAGGTAAGATGCCTGTTGTATTATTGGGTACCGGACTCGCAACCTGGGGCTGATAACCGTTAGCAGGTATAATGCTTGTCGTACTGTTGGGTGTAACAGCATTCTGGCTAAACTCTTGGTAGGCAGCACGAGAAATTGAACTGATAAATTTTTCGGCGCGAGGGTCGTTATTGGGGCGTTGTACCATAACAGCAGCTACATAGCGCTTACCAGTTGGCAGAGCAATTAAACCTGTATCTGCCAACATTGTGCCAATATCGCCCGTTTTGTGGTATGCTCTTGCTCCTGCTCCCAAACCGGATGGTAGCAGAGTGTCTCTCTGAGTACGACGCAATATATCGAGCATGAGATCGCGTGATGGCATACTCACTAAATTTCCTTGACTCACAATCGCCATTAAATTCCCCAATTCTTTGGGACTAGTGGTGTTTGTGCCTTGCAAATCTGGAAGTTGATTACGAATTGTTGTGGTTGTCAATCCCCATTCCCGAAAACGCTGGTTTAACGCCTCCATCCCTCCCAGCCGGGTAATCAGCATATTTGTCGCCGTGTTGTCGCTGATTGTAATCATTTTAGTGACGACTTCCAAAGCAGCGTACTGAGTTCCGGCGGGTTTATATTGCAGATTTCCCGAACCGCCAGCGACCATATCTTGTTGCATGGTCAGCATTTCATCAAGGCGAATTTTCCCCGCGTCCACATCCTGGAAAAAAGCAATTAGAATCGGCACTTTAATGGTGCTAGCTGCTGGAAAACTGGTAGACCCATTGACATCTACATAATTACCAGTATCTAAATCTACCAAGAAAACTCCGGGTGTAAGATTTGGGTTGGTCGTCGCCAAATTTTGCACAACATTTTTTAAAGAGGTAATTTCCTGAGATAGATATAGACTCGAAGCTGCGGCTGCGGGAGTTTGGGTAGGTTGTGGCTGCGATCGCCCCATATTACTATTATTAGATGGCGGCGCATAAGTTGTGCTGATGCGACTAGCCGGGTCTAATACTGACAATGCTGTGCCAACAATTGCACCCATGCCAACACCCACAATCAACAACCGCACAACATACAACAAGGTTTTGGCCATTGGCTTTAACCGCGTCTTCCGCGATGAACGCCTACCTATTTTTGGCTTTTCCATCCGCACTGTTTTCACCATTACAGCACCTGGTCGAAAGGGAGGAATTTTTCCCTTTACACTAGGCATTGGTTTTACTGCCGTTGGCATGACTAACCCCGATTTTAACCTACGTGTAACACCAGGGATTGGAGGAGAACTGATTTGATTTTTTGGGCGTGTTACTGCCTCTTCTCGACCATTGGCAGCTTGCTGCTGGCTATTAACTTTAACTTTCTTCTTTACCACTTTTTGAACTTTTTGTGGCCGTTGACGGCGATTTAAGGGTTGTCGCCGCGAGAAAGCTGTTAGTTCGTCACTTGACTCTGACACAATTACTCCTTGTGACCCACTTGACTGTTTTCTTGCAGACTCCTAACCCAAAACTTAATCTTTAAGCAATATTAATACTCAAATTTCACTTTGCCACTAAGTAGCATTTTTGTGTTTAGTTTAAGCCATATTAAATATTTTGGGGGGATGCTTGCATATATACTAAACAAATAATTACAAGTTTTCACCATCCCTTTGGTTTTTAAGCGCCCATTCTACCTGCTGCAAAATTCCTCTGAGCATGGCTACTTCTCCAGTTTTCAGGTGAGCGCGATTATATAGTTGGCGAAATTTTCCCATACGACTAGCTGCCGTATGGGGATATACATAACCAATTTTCAGTAATAGTGATTCTAGGTGCTGGTAGTATCCTTCCACAACATCTAAGGGTGCGAGTTCAGTTTGGGTGATATTCTGAGTGTCAGGCTGGACACATTGTGACAATTCATAACAGCAGATTGCTACGGCGGTAGCTAAATTGAGGGCTACATAATCTGGACTTGTGGGAATGCCAACAAACCTCTGTGCATAATTTAATTCTTCATTGCTTAATCCCCGGTCTTCCCTGCCAAAAATAAGTGCTGCGGGTTTTTCTGGTTCCTCCAGTAACCAGGGTAATGCAGTGCGGGGATTTTCTAAAGGTGTTTCTAAACTGCGAACGCGACCAGTAGTAGCGATCGCTCGTACACATCCATGCAATGCTTCTGGTAAGGTCGGCACTAATACCGCAGATTCTATAATTTCCTGACCATGAACAGCCATCATCAAAGCTTCCGTCGATAGCGGATCGCATTGGGGGTTCACTAATACTAAATTATATAGCCCGAAATTTTTCATTACCCTGGCGATCGCTCCGATATTTATCGGCCCAGCTGGTTCTACCAACACAATTCTTAATCCAGCCAAGCTCATTTTTTGCCTCCTGCGATCGCACCATAAGATACTTTTAGGCTAATTCTCAGCGTTGTGGTTCTGCTGAAAATTTTCCTTGAAATCATTGTAGCTGTGTAAGTGAATGCCTGCGTCAACGAAGAGGAAAGGGAGCAGGGAGCAGCAACCGTTCTTGCATTTCGGGAGTAGGTTTAAATTCAGCAATTTGTTCAGGAGTGGGGTTGCTGGCCAAAAAATCTCGGATATATCGGTAAATTTGTGCTGGTACAGCAGGTTGAAGCAATTCAGGTAAGCGTAGATACAAAGTAGCTTGCCATATATAGAATTTAAAATTTTGCTGCTTCTGTGTAATTACATACACATTGTATAGAAAGGTAAGTATAAAGTAACAGGACAGCATAAATCAAGATTCTTTTAATAAAAAAGTATTTTCGCTGAACATTCATTTATGCTGGCTAACTTTTCCGAAACATAGCTAGAGATAAGAGAACCTATGCAACGTGTATTTAAGCAAAGTTTTATAGTTTCAGTAACTACTGCGATCGCATTATTATTTGTAGGTTGTGAAGAAAGTAAAGTTGCTCAATGTAGCAAAGTCATAAAGCTTGCTAATCAGGCATCAACTCTAGGTCAAGAATTCGGTAAAAATCCTAATTCGGCAAATTCTAAAGGTTTAACTGAACTTGCTAGTAAGATAAATCCACTTGCCAAGGAGATGAAAGCGCTAGAAATTAAAGATGGAAACTTGCAAGATTTCCAAATGCGCTTTTTTACATTTTATCAAAACATCAGCAACGAGTTGAATAATGCAGCAATAGCTATAGAAAAAAATAATCTACCAGCAACACAGAGATTTTTGGTATCTCTGACAAGAAGTAGTACCGAAGAAAATTCGATAGTCAACGAGATTAATAGCTACTGCTCAGACAAATAATTAACTATGCACCAAAAGTTTTAATACAAGAACGCCGTGCAGTTGAAGCAAGTTGGTTAAGTGGGAAAATACCGTTTGTTGTGTGTACCTGTGCGTTTGGCATGGGGATTAATAAATCAGATGTTCGCTGGGTTGCCCATTTTCACGCACCACATCTGCTATCTGAATATGTGCAAGAAATTGGCCGCGCTGGAAGGGATGGGAAACCGGCAGAAGCATTGACATTAGTGAGTGAGCCTACGGGGTGGTTAGATCCAGAGGATAAGCAAAGACAACAATTTTTTCAAGAACAAATGCGATCGCAACAACAAATAGCGCAGCAACTTGTGAAAAAATTACCAAAACAGGGAGAAGTGAATGCAGTAACCCGACAATTTCCCGAAGGTGCTACGGCGCTAGCTTTACTCCACAGTAACGGTCAGTTAAACTGGCTTGACCCTTTTCATTACACTATTGGGCAAAAAGCCGGAAATCAGCCACCGGGGCAATTACACGCTGCTAAACAGATGAATCAATATCTGACAACCAAGCAATGTCGTTGGCAATTTTTGTTAAACGCCTTTGGTTTTGATAAAGAAGCTGCTAACTGGCGTTGCGGACATTGCGACAATTGCCGCTAAACCGTCATGTTCCGTTTAAAAAGTAAAAAGTACATAAAATATTCCATACAAAAGCTCCGTTCACGAGTGTAAAAGATTCATCGCCGAGTATTAAAGACTCATCGCCGAGTATAAAAGACTCGTCAGCGAGTATCAAAGACTCATCGCCGAGTATCAAAGACTCATCGCCGAGTATCAAAGGCTCATCGCCGAGTATGAAAGACTCGTCAGCGAGTATCAAAGACTCATCGCCGAGTATCAAAGACTCATCGCCGAGTATAAAAGACTCATTCACAAGTTTTACTAATTGCTGACTGCAATACCAATTTTCTAAATAAAAGCTATAAATTTGTATCTTCTGCTCTTTTCGCTTCTTTTGCTCAAGAACAGCCTGTCTTAAGCTGTTACGCATTTAACTTGAACATTTATATGAAGGCTGATGACTGATAACCGTCAACAGTTAACGACCGTTTTAACGCGCATCATTAATAGATAAATTTCTTTAATTTAACTGCATTGCCTTATGCCATATTCTCCAATTAGGTTCACCCAATAGGATGAATTGTCATTTTGATAACCAAGTGACAATAGGGTAGTCAAGTAGAGGATGAAAATATGTCATCTGCTCAAGCACCCTCCCTACCACCGTTGATTCCGCGCGAAATTCTCTTTGGGAATCCCGAAAAAACTAGCCCACAACTCTCGTCTGATGGCAAATACTTGGCATATATCGCCCCCGATGAGAAAAATGTCTTGCAAGTATGGTTGCGAACTGTAGGACAAGAAGACGACCAGATACTAACTGCCGATAAAAAGCGCGGTATCCGCATTTTCTTCTGGACTTATAACGCCGACCAGTTGATTTATATGCAAGACTCGGATGGCGACGAGAACTTTCACCTCCACTTGGTTAATATTCACTCCAAAATTGTGCGTGACTTAACGCCATTCCAGGGTGTGAAAGCTGAACTCGTGGAACTGGAACCTAAATTTCCAGATCAAATGCTGGTAGCTTTGAACTTGAACAATCCTCAAAAGTTTGACGTTTACCGCATCAACCTAAAAAATGGTGCGGTTGAGTTCGATACTGACAACCCCGGTAATATTATCAGTTGGACATCTGACGCTGATTTCCAAATACGTGCAGCGACAGCTAGCACACCCGATGGTGGTTACGACCTCTTATTGCAGAAGCCAGATAAACAGTGGGAAACTCATCGCCACTGGGGGCCAGAAGAAGAAGGGAATTCTGTTAGCTTCTCGACTGATGGTAAAACTCTTTATATTCAAGGGAATCACGATGCTAACGCCAAACGTCTGCTAGCTGTTGACCTAGATACCCGTCAAGAAACAGTCATTGCTGAAGATGAGCAGTATGATGTTGTGGGAATAATCATTCAGCCATTGACGCGAGTTATCCAAGCAGTTTCTTTCTATAAAGATAAACAGGAATGGCGAGTAATTGACCAAAGTATCGCCGCAGATTTTGAAGAAATTGCCAAGGTGCGTCCTGGAGAATTCTCTGTAATTAGTCGCGACTTGGAAGATAAAACCTGGCTAGTAGGTTATAGAACTGACAATGGGCCAGTTTATTACTATGCCTACAACCGAGAGTCAAAAACTAGCACTTTCCTCTTTAGCAACCAACCCAAACTCGAAACGTTGCAGTTAGCTTCAATGCAACCGATTTCCTACGAAGCGCGGGATGGCTTAACTATCCATAGTTACCTCACAACCCCTGTAGGAATAGCTACCCAGAATCTACCAACAGTATTACTGGTTCACGGTGGCCCTTGGGCGCGGGATGTTTGGGGTTTCTCTCCCACAGCGCAATGGCTAGCTAACCGGGGTTATGCCGTTCTGCAAGTGAACTTTCGCGGTTCGACTGGCTACGGTAAAGCATTTTTGAATGCTGGTAATCGGGAATGGGCTGGCAAAATGCACGATGACTTGATTGATAGTGTTAACTGGCTGGTAGAAAAAGGTATTTCCGACCCGCAAAAGATTGCGATTATGGGCGGTTCTTATGGAGGTTACGCCACCCTAGTGGGGTTAACTTTTACACCAGAAATCTTTGCTGCTGGTGTGGATATTGTGGGGCCAAGTAGCTTGATTACTTTGATAGAAACTATACCGCCCTATTGGGAACCGATGAGGGCAGCGCTTTATCATCGCGTTGGTAATTTAGAGACAGAAGAGGAGTTTCTGAAATCGCGATCGCCTTTATTTTTCGCTGACCGAATTCAAAAACCTTTACTGATTGGTCAAGGTGCAAACGATCCACGGGTAAAACAATCAGAAAGCGATCAAATTGTCAACGCAATGCAGGAGGCTGGTTTGCCTGTGCAATATGCACTTTACACAGATGAAGGACATGGTTTTGCCAGACCAGAAAATCGGTTGCATTTCTTTGCGATCGCAGAAGAGTTTCTCGCCAAATACTTAGGCGGCAGATTTGAACCTTTGGCAGATATTCCAGGTCATTCAGGAATAGTTAAATAAAGTTTCACGCATGGTGGTTAGTGTCATTCACCAACCACCTTAATATTTTTAATTAAGATAATAATTGGCTCTCCACTCAAAATTTCAGGGTTACGGGTAACGTAGCGTGAGCAGGTTTCAGCAAACATAGAATAAATGAAGGAAGCAGAACTGGCGTTGCCTTTAGTTTACTAATAGTTATGTCAGCAGGAGGCTGGTTTGCCAGACTAGAAAATGGGTTGAACGAGGGATGCGATCGCAAGAAGCTTTCTTTCCAAATACTTAGGTGGGAGATTTGAACCTACTCTGATGCTCAGACTCTTCTTTTTGCAAGAGAAAATCGAGATAGTCTTGTAATTGCAACAGCCTCGCTTCAGATAGCTGGTGTAACTTGGCTAAAATTATTTCTTCTTGTTTCAATCGCCTCGGCAGGTTGCGTTAAAACTTGAGCGCAGTTATTGAATAATTCAATCCTAAATCCAAAATTAGTCAGTAGGAAAATACTAAAACAGCACCTACAATTCAGTACACTTCATCATGAGTGCCGATATCAATTAGCAAAATTTCTTCTTCCCCAGATTCTATATTTTGCACGAAGTTAAAGACAATGCGACAATCATAGTCCACTGAACACGCCCAAGCTCCAGACAGTTTGCCTTTAAGTTTATGAGTCTGCAACAATGGATCAAATGGATCGGCGGTTAGTAGTGCTAACCGCTCTCCAATCCGCTCTTGTAATTCTGGCTGTCGTCGTACCAATCGCTTAAATGCTCGTTTAAACGATGATGCCAAAACTACAGTTATCACTTGCGTAACTCATCCATTATTTGAGTAACTGTACCACGGAACACTTTTCCTGACTGGTATTCTACTTGTGCTTGAGCGATATTAGCAGCAATTTCAGAACGCCGCCGTTCTGCCAACCGATGACTTATCAGATCAATTAATGTTTCTTGTTCATCTACTGATAAGTTTTCGATACTTTCTAGAACTTGATCTAACCTGGAAACTGAGGTCATTGTTTATTGTTACCTTGCTTGCAGTACATAACCATTAGATAAGTCCTAAAATTGCTGCAAAAATCGCAAATCACTAGCATACAACCGACGAATATCATCGATTTGATGTAACACCATTGCAAAGCGTTCTACACCAAAACCGGCAGCAAACCCAGTATAAATTTCTGGGTCATAACCTACAGACTTAAGTACATTTGGATCGACCATACCGCAGCCCATCACCTCCAACCAGCGCCCATTCCACTGCAAATCTACTTCAGCCGAGGGTTCGGTAAACGGGAAATAACTAGCGCGGAACCGAATTGGTAAATCGCCAAATATTGCTTGTAAAAATACCTTAATTGTGCCTTTGAGGTCTGTAAAAGTTAGCCCCTCATCAATGGCTAAAAGTTCTATTTGATGGAAAACAGCCGAGTGAGTCGCATCTACATTATCTCGCCGATAAACTCGCCCTGGAGCCACAACCCGAATCGGTGGTTCTTCTCTTTCCATGTAACGAATTTGCACTGACGAGGTATGAGTGCGGAGGAGATTACCATCTGGCAGGTAGAAAGTATCTTGCATATCACGGGCGGGGTGATCAGGCGGGGTATTGAGAGCCTCGAAATTATAGTAATCTGTTTCCATTTCTGGCCCTTGAGCCACGGTGTAACCCATACCAACAAAGATATCCAGCGCCCGGTCGATAATGCCATTGAGAGGATGAATGCGACCTTGGGGGCTATAAATTCCCGGCATAGTCACATCCAAAGTTTCCGCCTCTAGCAAAGCTTGAATTTGCGCGGCTTCTAGGGCGGCGCGTTGCTGGTCTAGACTAGTTTGCAGAGATTCTTTGACTGTATTGGCGATCGCTCCAATTTTCGGTCGTTCCTCTGCACTCATCTGCCCCATACTTCGCAACAGTGCCCCCAGTTCCCCTTTCTTACCCAGATAGTTAACTCTGAGTTCCTCCAGACGTTCTAGGGTGTCGGCGCCTGCGATCGCTTTTTCTCCTTCCTGCCGCAGTGCTAAAAGTTGAGCTTCTAAATTGCTAGTCATTAGTTATTAGTCATTAGCCATTAGTCATTAGTCTATAGTCAAAAGCTGTGAACTGCTCAATAAATCAACTTACAGGCAAGGTGCAAAACCCCCTTGTTATAGGTACGCAAACTTGCGTCACAGTGTAGTGGTCAGTATAAATGTTTTTTTGCTGCTTGTGACCTCAGACATTGACAAATAGCTAATAACAAATAACAAATAACTAATGAGCAATACTTCTCTACGAGAGGCTGCGCCCTAAGCGTTCGCGTAGCTTGCTTCTCCGTAGGAGTGCCCTCAGTACAAGTGACCAATGACTAATGACTATGAAATTACTAATTAGCAACGATGACGGCATTTCTGCTTTGGGGATTCGTACCTTAGCGAACTGCTTGGCAGAGGCAGGTCATGATGTCAGTGTAGTTTGCCCAGATCGAGAGCGATCGGCAACTGGACACGGATTAACTCTACACCAACCCATTCGCGCCGAAATTGTTGAAGGGATTTTTCATCCTGCTGTCAAAGCTTGGGCTTGCGATGGTACGCCTTCAGATTGCGTCAAATTAGCACTGTGGGCTTTGCTAGACACTCCCCCTGATTTGGTTCTCTCTGGCATTAATCAAGGTGCGAATTTGGGAACTGAAATTTTGTATTCTGGCACTGTTTCGGCGGCAATGGAAGGTTTAATTGAAGGCATTCCCAGTATAGCGCTAAGTCTTATTAGTCATACATCTAAAGACTTTCAACCTGCTGCTAAGTTTGCCAAAATTCTCGTAGATCAGTTAGCCCAAAGACCTCTGCCAGATTTAATGTTGCTTAACGTCAATATTCCTGCTGTGAGGTGGGAAGAAATTGCTGGAGTTACTCTTACCCGTCAAGGAGTACGGCGTTACATTGATGTGTTTGATAAACGAGTTGATCCTCGTGGAAAAACGTACTACTGGTTAACCGGAGAGGTAATTGAGGATGTGGAACCCTCAACGGGATTAAATCTGCTTCAAAATGTACCTTTAGATGTGCATATTGTACGTAAAAACTACATCAGTATAACTCCATTACAATACAATCTTACTTACGCAGATGGGCTAGATAAATTATCTGATTGGGAATTCAACTTTTCGTGAATCATTTGATTTATCAGAATAAAACTAGAGTTATTTAAATGCATCAGAGAAAAATGTAGGCTATAACGTAGGGGCACTCTTGAAATAACCGATACACATCCACCCCAAAAACGGGAAAATTCCACTCGAGGGTATTTGATCCACATTTACACAATCAGCCAGAAACAGTGTATGCTGTTTTACCAAGAAATCCTCCCTCTAGCAAAATCGGTAAGGCAGCATAAACTTAGACAAAATAAGTAACAATTTTTCCACTTATCGCCCGCTCAGTCCAGCAAGCAACACCCATGTCTAGGATAGAGAACCAATTTAGCGTACAATTTTGGGGCGTTCGCGGCAGCATCCCCAGTCCAGGGCCACACACCGTTCGTTACGGCGGTAATACCCCTTGCATATCAATGCAAGCGGGCGATAAACGCTTAATTTTCGATGCAGGCACAGGACTACATGTTTTGGGGCAATCGTTATTGCGCCAAATGCCATTAGAAGCTCATATATTTTTTACCCACTCTCACTGGGATCATATGCAGGGTTTTCCCTTCTTTACCCCAGGGTTTGTGAAGGGGAATGACTTTCATATCTACGGCGCGATCGCACCTGATGGTTCTACCATAGAACAGCGCCTCAATGACCAAATGTTGCACCCGAACTTTCCCGTACCCTTGCAGATTATGCAAGCTAATTTAAATTTCTACGACATTCGACCGGGGCAACCAATACAAATTGATGACGTTTCTGTAGAAACAGCACCTTTAAACCATCCAGGTGAAGCTATAGGATACCGTGTCAGTTGGCGTGGTGGTGCTGCTGCTTATATTACCGATACCGAACATTTCCCCGACCGACTCGATGACAATGTGTTGTGGCTAGCTCGTAATGCCGACATTCTGATTTACGATTCTACTTATACAGACGAAGAATACCACTCCCCAAAATCTCCAAAAATTGGCTGGGGACATTCAACCTGGCAAGAAGCAGTGAAAGTGGCACAAGCCGCTAACGTCAAAACTCTGGTAATTTACCACCACGACCCCGCCCACAATGATGACTTTTTGGATAATGTAGGGAAACAAGTAGCGGCGCAATTTCCTGGAGCCATCATGGCACGGGAAGGAATGGAACTTCAGATTTCCACCTCAGTTGCCTTATCAGAATCTTTTCCTGTTAGCAAATTTTCTACCTAAAGATTGCGATCGGAGGAATTGGAGATTTTAGATTAGATTGGTGATCAGAAGCTTTCAGCAGTCATTGGTCATTGGTCATTAGTCATTGGTGATTAGTCATTGGACAAAGCGCAAAATCTGTAGCAAGATCCCGCAGGGTGCGCCGACTTCCGGCGATAGAGTAGCGATTCGTCGAGTCTGCATACCCCTGGTGAAAAGCAAGATAGCTACGCACATCGTCTTGTAGAGAGCGTCTGGCTTTTCTACGAGACGCTCTTGCTAGCTTGCTTAAGAGTAGAAATTTTGTAAGAGAGAACAAAGGACAAATGACAAATGACAAATTACAAGTTGCTACTAGAAAACCTGTACTCCTCAAGGCAGTTTACTATAAGGTAGCTTCCTGCTGATAGCTAAAATAAACCTAAAATCTCAGAATCCACGTGCTAAATTTGTCTCAAAATGGGTGTTCTGTGTGGGTTGCTTCTTCTAGCGTTGGGCTGCTAACGCCGACTGCTGTTGCCCTTGGCAAGTTTGATGGTGTTCATCTTGGTCATCAAAGGGTAATTCAACCAGTCTTGCACGCTGATGGTCAGCTGTCAGTAGCTAGTAGTCCGCAGTCAAACGAAAATCAACAACTTACAACAGACAACGGACAACTGACTAATCAAGAATATACCTACTCAACAGTTGTCACCTTTGACCCCCATCCACAGGAATTTTTTACGGGGCAGCCCCGGACTTTGTTAACGCCACTGGATGAAAAAGTCCAACAATTGCGATCGCTTGGGGTAGAACAACTGGTACTACTACCCTTTGACAAAGAATTATCTGCTTTAACCCCCGAAAAATTCGTCGAAAAAATTCTTGTGCAACAACTGCGATGCCAGCGAATTAGCATCGGGCAGGATTTTTGTTTTGGCGAAAAGCGCAGTGGTACTGCCAAAGATTTGCAATTAATCGCCGCCAAGCATAATATCCCCGTTACCATCGTTCCCTTACAAACTTATACAGGTGACTCACCCACCCAAAGCAGTTGCGTCAGTACTACTCCGACTCAAGATGCCCGCATTAGCACTTCATTAATCCGTCAAACCCTTGAGCAAGGCGACATCGAAAACGCAAATCTACTACTCGGACGCCCCTACACTCTCCTTGGTGTTGTCGTTCAAGGTCAACAATTGGGCAGAACAATTGGCTTTCCTACTGCCAACCTCCAACTACCAAAAGAAAAGTTTGTGCCCCGTCAAGGAGTTTACGCTGTCCGCGTTTTTACTCTCACTGAAACATCAGATACTGCTCCTAATGAGAGCTTGGGTGTAATGAATATTGGTAATCGCCCAACTGTAAATGGCACTTATTCATCTGCGGAAGTACATCTGTTTGATTGGTCAGGTGATTTGTATGGCAAAAAATTGGCTGTGGAACTAGTGAAGTTTTTGCGCCCTGAACAAAAATTTACTTCTCTAGAAGCCTTGAAAACACAAATTCAACTTGATTGCATTGTTGCTAAAGAAGTTTTGAATGCTGAGTGGGAACAATAGCTAGGGCACGGGACATGGGGCATGGGTTATTAATTCATGTTTCCAATGCCCAATGCTCAATTCCCAATTCCCTACTCCCCAGGCCGCATGAGAGAAAAAATTGACGCTTTAACACAAAATCTGGCTCTTACCATCGTTGGTAAAGCTGAGGCAATACGCCTAGTGCTAGTAGCCTTGCTAGGTGGTGGTCATGCCCTCTTAGAAGATGTCCCTGGTGTTGGTAAAACCCTACTCGCTAAATCTCTAGCTCGTTCGCTGGATGGTAAGTTTCAACGGCTACAGTGTACCCCCGATTTACTGCCAACTGACATTACTGGCACTAACATCTGGAACCCAAAAAGCGGCGAATTTACTTTTCTTCCTGGGCCAGTCTTTACCAATATTCTCCTAGCTGATGAAATTAACCGCGCTACACCCCGCACTCAGTCAGCTTTACTGGAAGTTATGGAAGAGCATCAAGTAACAGTCGATGGTGTCTCTCGTGCAGTTCCCCAGCCCTTCTTTGTCATTGCCACTCAAAACCCTATTGAGTATCAAGGTACTTTTCCCCTGCCGGAAGCACAAATGGATCGGTTTATGTTGTCGCTGAGTTTGGGCTATCCTTCCGAGCCAGAAGAACTCCAAATGCTGCAAAATCTCCAAAATGGTGTGAAGGTTGCTGATTTGCAGCCTTGTATTACCTTGGCAGAAGTACAGGAATTGCGTCACCTCTGCTCTCAAGTAAAAGTGGCAACTTCCTTGCAACAGTACATCCTCGAATTGGTGCGGGCAACACGGCAAGATGAAGAAATCGCCCTCGGTGTCAGTCCACGTGGCACATTAGCATTACAACGGGCTGCCCAAGCGCTAGCTTTTCTATTAGGGCGTGATTATGCCATTCCCGATGATGTGAAATTTCTCGTCCCTCACGTTCTTTGCCATCGCCTTATTCCTAGAGGAGGCCGGAATGCAAGAACCGTTGTTGAGCGATTATTGCGATCGGTTTCTATTCCTTAAGGTAAAAAAGGTAGATAATAGTTGTTTCTCAATTTTGGTCTAATTGCTTTTTCTTGAAATACTACTAACAAAATCTGAAATCTAATGCCACCTGTATTAAAGTAAGGCACTTCTAAGTATTTGGGAATGTGAGGAATGTCAATTTTTGTGAAGCGCAAAATCCCCGATCGCCAAGCGCTACAGCAAAGCGCCGAACGCCAATTCAAACGCCAATTTTTCGGTTTACTTCTGGTAATTGTAACGTGGAGCCTAGCTATGGGTTGGCTTCTAGCCTTGGCAACTAACGCCCAAAGTGCTACTCCTACTGCCGAAATTGGCACTGTTGACGTAGTGCCTGCACAATACCAACTAGGGCAAGAATTGTATTTGGAAAACTGCTCCACGTGCCATATCGCCTTACCACCAGCCGTTTTACCCACCCAGACTTGGAAAAATCTCCTGCAAGACTCGCAGCACTACGGCGCACAGTTAAAGCCTTTAGTCGATCCGCCGCGCATCTTGGTGTGGAAATATCTTTCGACTTTCTCCCGTGTCCAGCTAGACGACGAAGAAACACCCTATCGCCTTAATAATTCGCGTTATTTCAAAGCTTTGCATCCAGGAGTTAACTTACCACGCCCCATCCAGCTTGGTAGCTGTGTTAGCTGTCATCCCAGTGCTAATGATTACAATTTCCGCCGCCTGACAGCAGAATGGAAGTGAAAAGTTAGGAGATGAAAAAGAGGCAAGGGAGCAGGAAGCAGGAGGAAAGAATTCTTCCCTTTTGTCCCCCACTCCTTCTCTGGCCCCATCTGGGGGCAAAATGATACTATGAAGAAAGACTAAATATAAGATAAGAGTTAAAACCAATCATTTAGTAAACTGATTGCCTAGTTTTTCTCCTGTTTTTGAGTTAATTCTGATTTGACACCCATCCACAACCAAGACGGTTGGGTTGGGTTAAATGTTTATAATCAATGCCGACCCTTTAATCCCCATCCCCCTTGATTCAGTTCTATAATCTGCCATGCTAAAACTTTTGTTGGGCGACCCCAACGCTCGTAAGCTTAAAAAATATCAACCTTCTGTTACTGAAATTAACCTTCTAGAGGAAGAAATTAAGGCTCTTTCTGATGAGGAGTTAAAAGGTAAAACCGTTGAATTTAAACAACGGTTTGCCAAAGGCGAAACTCTGGATGACCTATTGGCTGAAGCTTACGCCGTTGTCCGGGAAGCAGGACGGCGAGTCTTAGGCTTGCGGCACTTTGATGTTCAACTCCTTGGCGGTATCATTTTGCATGTAGGGCAAATTGCCGAAATGAAAACCGGCGAGGGTAAAACACTCGTAGCAACTCTACCAAGTTATTTAAATGGCCTTACTGGTAAAGGTGTACACGTTGTCACTGTGAACGATTACCTGGCTCGTCGGGATGCTGAATGGATGGGGCAGGTGCATCGGTTTTTGGGGCTAAGTGTGGGGCTAATCCAGTCAAGTATGACTCCCAGCGAACGCCAAAAAAACTACGACTGTGATATCACTTATGTCACCAACAGCGAAGTAGGGTTTGACTACCTACGGGATAACATGGCGACATCAATGGCAGATGTGGTGCAACGCCCGTTCAATTATTGCGTGATTGACGAGGTAGACTCGATTTTAGTTGATGAAGCACGGACACCACTGATTATTTCCGGGCAGGTGGAAAGACCTACAGAAAAGTATCTGCAAGCTGCTGAAATCGCATTTACACTCAAAAAAGACGAGCATTATGATGTAGATGAAAAAGCTCGTAACGTGCTATTGACAGATGAAGGTTTTGCAGAAGCCGAAAATCTTTTGGGAGTCACAGATTTATTTGACCCAGAAGATCCTTGGGCGCACTTCGTTTTCAATGCGATTAAAGCCAAAGAACTTTTCCTCAAGGATGTAACTTACATCGTCCGCAATGGCGAAGTGGTAATTGTAGATGAATTTACCGGTCGGGTGCTACCTGGACGACGTTGGAGCGATGGACTACATCAGGCGATTGAAGCCAAAGAACACGTAGAAATTCAGCCAGAAACTCAAACTCTAGCGACAATTACTTATCAAAATCTGTTCTTGCTGTATCCAAAGCTTGGTGGAATGACCGGAACGGCAAAAACAGAAGAACCGGAATTTGAAAAAATTTACAAATTGGAAGTTGCGGTAATTCCTACCAACCGTGACAGAAGACGCGAAGACTTGTCTGATATGGTCTTTAAAACAGAACCGGGCAAGTGGGGTGCGATCGCTAGAGAATGTGCCGAAATGCACGAACTTGGCAGACCTGTATTAGTAGGAACCACTAGTGTAGAAAAATCCGAACTTCTCAGCCGACTGCTGAAGCAACTGGAGATTCCCCACGAATTACTCAACGCCCGCCCGGAAAACGTCGAGCGTGAGGCGGAAATTGTCGCCCAAGCTGGACGAAAAGGTGCTGTTACGATTGCTACTAACATGGCTGGTAGAGGTACAGACATCATTTTGGGTGGGAACTCCGAATACATGGCACGTCTCAAGTTGCGGGAATACTTCATGCCCCGAATCGTCATGCCAGAAGATGAAGATAGCTTTGGCGTGCAAAGACCAGCCGGATTGCCTACAGGACATGGCGGTGGTCAAGGCTTTGTCCCTGGTAAAAAAGTCAAAACTTGGCGGGCTTCACCAGAAATTTTCCCCACGCAGTTGACAAAAGAAACAGAAAAACTACTCAAAGATGCAGTAGAAATTGCGGTGCGTGAATATGGCGATCGCAGTTTACCAGAATTGGAAGCTGAAGAAAAGGTAGCTGTAGCCGCAGAAAAAGCTCCCATAGATGACCCTGTGATTCAGAAATTGCGGGAAGCTTACAACCGCGTTAAGCACGAATATGAACAATTTACTACCCGCGAACATGATGAGGTAGTAGGAATCGGTGGTTTGCACGTAATTGGTACAGAACGCCACGAATCGCGGCGGATTGATAACCAGTTGCGGGGACGTGCAGGACGACAAGGCGACCCTGGAACCACAAGATTTTTCCTCAGTTTAGAGGATAACCTACTGCGGATTTTTGGAGGCGATCGCGTCGCTGGGTTAATGAATGCCTTCCAAGTGGAAGAAGATATGCCCATCGAATCTGGGATGCTCACCCGCAGTTTGGAAGGCGCACAGAAAAAAGTTGAAACCTACTACTACGACATTCGTAAGCAGGTATTTGAGTATGACGAGGTGATGAATAATCAACGTCGTGCTATTTATGCTGAACGTCGGCGGGTGTTAGAAGGTCAAGACTTGAAAGAACAGGTAATCAAGTACGCCGAAAAAACGATGGATGACATCGTTGATTACTATATCAACGTAGACTTACCCTCAGAAGAGTGGGAGTTAGAAAAGCTGGTTGAGAAAGTAAAAGAATTTGTCTATCTGCTAGCGGATTTGCAGCCAAATCAATTAGAGGATATGTCTGTTGGCGAGATTAAAGCCTTCCTCCATGAACAGGTGCGGATTGCTTACGACCTCAAAGAAGCGCAGATTGACCAAGTTCAACCCGGACTTATGCGCCAAGCAGAACGTTTCTTTATTTTGCAACGCATTGATACTCTGTGGCGGGAACACCTCCAACAAATGGATGCCTTACGCGAATCAGTAGGATTACGTGGTTACGGTCAAAAAGACCCACTGATTGAATACAAGAGCGAGGGTTACGAACTTTTCTTGGATATGATGGTTAACATCCGCCGAGATGTGGTGTACTCGTTGTTTATGTTCCAACCGCAGCCTCAGCAGATGGTGCAGGCTTCGTCTGAAATGGTGTAAGTAGATAAATATCTGATGCAGAGACGCAGAAGCGCAGAGAGTGCTTTTGCGTCTTTGTTTTATGCTAGTAGTGCATTCGTTACAAGCCTTTATTTAAGTTGCCAACTAAACTTTTGCTTCCAAAGACTTGAGTAACTCGGTATTCACACCCGATTCACGAGTCAGGGCAATTTTGCCAGTGCGAGCGATTTCTCTTAAACCAAATTTTTGCAACACTTGCACGATCGCTACCATTTTACCTGGATCTCCCACAACTTCTAAGGTGAGAGAATCTTCCGCTACGTCCACGACTCGCGCCCGGAAAATCTGAGATAGTTCGATCACTTCTGAGCGATTGCTGCTACTAGCATTCACCTTCACAAGCATCAATTCTCGCTCTACGCAAGGAGTTTCGGTAATATCCTGTACCTTAAGGACATTGACTAATTTGTATAGTTGTTTGGTGAGTTGCTCGATAACGCGATCATCACCAGGTACAACCATCGTGATTCGGGAAACTCCTCCCTGTTCAGCAGGGCCAACAGCAAGGCTTTCAATATTAAAGCCGCGACGGGCGAATAAACCAGAAATGCGGGAAAGAACACCCGCCTCATCTTCTACGAGAACTGAAAGGGTATGTTTCATCTTCGCCAACAGAAGCTAGCACAGGATTGGAGGAACGCAGACACTAGTACCGCTTTGCAGAATTCACTCATTCAAAATTCAAAATTCCTTGAGTTGTAAACTCTTGACATTTTGTCAAATGTATGTTGATTTCTGTTGTGGCGTACTACTGCACTAATTGTCAGTGCGACCTTTTATTGTAAACTCAATAGCTGCACTCATTGCATTCTCTAGAGATAAAAAATTGAGCAAAATTCATCCTGCAAGGAGTAATTTCATTGAATGCATCTCTTTTCTTTGGCAGATGTGGCATTTTTGTAAAGCTTTTATACTCAGATTTATTGAGTTTCTAAAGGAGAAAAGTTTTTATGGGTTGGTTAAAAAGACTATTTGGAATGGAAAAACCTCAAAATGCACAGGTAAATCCTACTCCGCAGTCAGTAGCACAAGCTCCTAATACTAATATTGCGCCTACTGCTACTCAATCAATACCCCCGGAACGTGTAGGCTTAAGCGGTGAATACGACCAAAGTGGGTTGGCAAAGCGGGTAGCCTTGGCATTTGATCAAGATCCTCAACTCGATGATGTTAATACCCTTTGGGTTGCTCAAACGGGTAGTACTGTGGTGTTGAAAGGTAAAGTTCCCAGTCAAGACATTCTCAACAAGATGGTTTCTGTAGCTCGTTCTGTGCATGGCGCTACAAATGTTGACACTAACCAAGCCACGATTGGCTAGGTGTTAAGCAATTCAAAATTTAATAGTGGGAAAGGTATTGATTGGCGCGATGCCTACGGCGGGCTACGCCTACGCTCCTATTGCATAATATTTAAGGAGTAAGTCGTGGTTAGCGATGCCTGCGGCTGGCTACGCCTACGCTAACCCACCTCTCAATCCGATCTAAAATAGCTTGATTGACTTGTTCCGGGCATTCATCATGGGGACAATGACCCACATCTTCTAAATTCAGCACTTCCAACTTGTCGTTATATTGGGCGAATTGGCTAGCTAGGGCCGGGGGAACAAATCGATCCTTTTGTCCCCAAATTAACAACATAGGAATTGTTAAGGTTGGTAACACCGTCTTGACACTGGGACTAAAGTTAATTCCAATCGCAGCTTTGAACAAAGCACTAAAAGCCCTCGCTGAACCTTTATCTTGGGGAGGGCCAGCTAAAATTTCTATAAGTTCATCTGTAATCGCCTCTGGGTTAGCGTAGGCTAGGCTAGCCCAGCGACGCAGCACGCCAGGACGGCGCACGAAGTTAAACACGGGTTTCAGAATCAACGGCGAAGCGACAACATTTTTAATTGCTCTGACAATCGGTTGCAGCACAGGCGGGATTGCTTCTTGCTCTAGAGAAGGGTCGGGTAAACTCATCATCACCATACCCAGTACCATATCGGGGTGAGTGGCGGCGGCGGCCATAGAAATCAGTGAACCGTTAGAATTGCCTATTAATATTGCTGGTTGACGGATAAATGTTTTCCAAAAGTCGTAAACCTGCTCAACCCAGAGTTCGATGCTGTAATTAGCTGCGGCTTTTTCTGAAGCGCCAAAACCCAACATATCAATGGCGTAAACTGTGTGATGTTCAGCCAACACCTCTAAATTATGTCGCCAATGCCCAATGGAAGCGCCAAAGCCGTGTAGCAATATCAAGGGTGTTGTTTTGTGGTTATTTTGGGCAGCGCGAATGTAAGTATAGCGAGTTTGCCAACCGCGCCAAACCCAATCTCTTTGATTACCAACCCGTTCTTGCCAGTGTAGTGTAGTGGTCACAGTCTCCTTTAATTCATCAGCGTGGAAATACTATTATAAAACTTTGATTTTTCGCCTTAGGGATCTGCGAGTTAATAGTGTCCCAACCAGGCGGGTTTAGATGCAGTGGTTGTGGAAATGGGACAACGATTTGCTCGTAAACCTGGAAAATCCAAGTCTCAAAAAGCAGCGTTGTAGACAATAGCTCAGTACTTGCACTTAAAAGATGCAACGTTGAAGCTCAGAATTTGAATGTGGGAGTTAAAAGCACGACATTTCGAGTTCTGAGCTTCATTTTTTGAGTTCAGAGGCTCAACGGTCGAGTAAAAAGGTGCAACTTCCCAGTTCAGAAGCTCAACGGTCGAGTAAAAAGGTGCAACTTCCCAGTTCAGAAGCTCAACGGTCGAGTAAAAAGGTGCAACTTCCCAGTTCAAAGGCTCAAAGTTCGAGATAAGAGCTTAATGTTTAAGGTTCAGAAGTCTGAAATTTGAGCGGTTTTAATGAGGAGAAAGGAAAACGTTTCTTTAAATCCACACTCATCCAAACACTGTTCTATGGCATTTTTTCAGCTTGGGTGTTGTGGCACAAGCAAGACGAAGAGGGTAAGTTTGATTGGCGCACAGCAGGTTACTATTTGCGAGTACCAATGATTCAGGCGCTGTTTGACAGACAAGATGGCTACTTCTCAGAACTTGCGGCGGCTGGATTTAGTCGAGGTGTTGGATTGGACAATGGAAGAAGCAGGTAAAAATAATAGAATGGTAAAACAGAATTTTCAACCGGAACATACGCCGATATCTCCGTCAGATGGTTCTGAGAATCTGTCAACTACCATCAACTTCAGCGAGATATCCAAATTAAGTAAACTGTCTTTTGCACCGGATTTAGTGATTGAAATTGCAAAAACATCTCTATTGGATGACTTGGGTACAAAGCGATGTCTGGCGACAAGCCGCTTCGCGTCTACGCTCTACGAAGAATTAGGCGTTGCTGAATACTGGGTAGTGGATGTGACAAATGCCCAAATCATCGCCTATGCGATCGCAGATCAAGGCAGTAAACGTATTCAAGAATCACAGGTATTGCCTGGATTGGCGATGTCTATTTTAGAGCAAGCTTTACGCCGTAGCCGTGAAATAAACCAATCTGAAGTTGGAATTTGGTTATTGAGCCAGTTTCAGCAAAAGGAGGATTGAATATAACTCTTCTCAAGATATTTTGTGCAAAGACACGATTTTACTCGCATCTCTACAGCGTCTTTCCATGACTTTTACTGTGCGTTCACAAATTCCAAATACCCACTGCTAAGTTCTTTCACCGCCAAATCATAAAATTGCTTACCGTGTTCAGGTGTTGCTAAACCCGGATTTGATCCCATACGTCCATCTGGATAATGCGCTCGAAAGTCTGCTGCGCTATAAATCCTGTGTCCGCTTGCAACTTCAGGTGAAAGAGGCGCTTGCTTAATTGCTTCTGGATAAACGTACTGGGTGAGGGCTACTTCACTTGGCGTTGCATGAGAACCTTCTTGATCCCCATATAATTCTTTAGCTAGCTTATATACAGAACCGCACATAAACCAGTTTGCCACTTGACATTGCACCTGTTGAGCATTGGGAATCTGCAAATCTTCTAAATGCGCGTAAGTTTCTGAAAAAGCTGCTTTGAGGGTGGCGATATTACCGCCGTGTCCGTTAATAAAGTAGAACTTGCTAAAACCAGCTTTAGCTAAACAAGTTACATAATCTCGCACTACTTGAATTAAAGTGCTGGGACGCAGACTGATTGAACCAGGAAAAGCAGTATGGTGCAATGCCATCCCCACGTTGATTGTAGGGCCAATGATCGCACCAGTTGCATCACCTACACCAGATGCGATCGCTTCTGCACAAATGGCATCAGTACCAATTAACCCGGTTGGCCCATGTTGTTCTGTGGAACCAATAGGGAAAATAATCCCCTTGGACTGCTGTAAATAAGCTTCGACTTCTGGCCAAGTACTTAAATGCAGTAACATTTTTGATGATTTTCCTCAATAAAATGGCGGTGGAACCAAATCTTTTTCTGCTAAATAGCATCTTCTGTAATTAAACTCCCACTAACACGATTATGAACTCCTAAGATTAACAGTGGTGCGATCGCTATAATAAATTTCAATAATAAATAATATCCCCCACTTCTTAAAGAAGTGGGGGATCTATGGCTTTTCACATTTTTAGTTATCAGCCAGCAACCAAGCAAGAACTTTCTGCAAAATTCGCAGGAAATGAGACTATTTATTTCTACAAATATTCTTTAGGGGATGTAGTCGCAACGAGTTTTGACAGATATGGATATAAGCAATTTACCGATTCTGCCACTTTACCCTACGGCACTTACTGCGAATCGTCCTATACTAGAAACCTCAACTAAGTTATGAGATATTCATCTTCTAGATCATCAACTAAACAAAGGGGATCACGCTTTTCCGTTGATTAATCCAAGTAATAATGTTTTTTCACGTCCTTTGTAATTTCCCATGTGCAAGACATACCAGCAGGAAAAGTTACCAAATCGCCTTTACCCATTTGCACTGATTGTCCACCATCAGGAGTAACAAGTACGTCACCTTCTAGAAAGTAGCAAGTTTCTTGAGAATCATAAGTCCAAGGAAATTTTGAGACTTCCTTTTTCCAAATTTCCCATTTAAAGACACCCAATTCATTGAGGCGTTTTTGTTGGGTTTGATGCTCAATTTTAATCTCCATATTGTGTTTTCTCTAGTTATGTTCAACAGTAGGATTGAATATCCTCTCCACACTGATCTACTAGATAACACAAAGCGCGAAAACGTAAATAGACAAGTTCGTTATAAAGGGGATTGAGCTTGCACATTGGCGGAATGTGACCTATCTTGCGACCAAAAAGCGTGATATCGCGCTCGAATGGACACTGGGCGGGGATCACTTTAGCAATCAATTTGGCTAATTTCCGATTCTGAATTTCAATTTTGTCTAACCATTGACGTAATGGTTGCAGTAAATCTAATTTCGGTCTAGTAAATTGCTTTTTACTACCTTTTTGATTCTTTTCTTCTAAAGGGTTAATAAAAGCAGGCAGAAAAATACGCTGATTAATTGTTTTAAGCATAGTTGTAGGCAAGGTTTTCCTTGTGTAGATGAACTATTTGCCGATTTGGAATATTACCATGTAATCTATCTGGTCAATTTGTATTGTGCTTGGAAGTTAGGAAGCAAAATAAGCATAAGGCAAAGAATTTACATGGATCTTTGGGGGGAAATGGTTTAACTAATTGTTATTTAAGCCCACCAAATGAGGAAGAACTGTCCCGTTAAATACAAAATAACAAAGAAAATATAAAAATGGCATTTCTTTAACTTATGGATTGCTAATCTTCGAGATAGCAATTTTATATATCACATATAAATGCCTGGTTTTCAAACTGCCTAGTATCTAGAGATGGACTTTAGGTAACAAAAAAACAGTTTCGCTCTAACTCCATATAGATTTCGCTAGGATTAGCCTCTAATATCAGCGATTTTAGGCTATTAAATATCTAGTAATCTGTCCGGTATGTTACACTAGCTAACTTAGATATTATCTAATAAGTAGCAATAAATTGTTTGATAAGTCCAAGCTAATATACTTAAAAAGTATAACACTTATAATAATATTTGCAATAAATATATCGTGTGTGATGCCCCTACAAATACAGAGGTTCTCACTTTAGTTCAATACAGTCTGAACCTCATCTTGTATTTGAGACACGCAAATACTCTCTTCTTCTTGCTAAAGAAAGGGGTTAGGGGTGAGATTTAAAAATATGCTTCATGCAAACAAGAACCGTTGTATAGATCAGGTAGTCTGTGAAATGCTATAATTATGAAAATATTATCTTTTAAAATATCTCAAGCCGTAATAATCTTGATATTTGCTGATTTACTCTACATTCTGCTGCTCTAATTTTGACAGCAATTTAGACTGTTAACTGTTGACGGTTAACAGTCATCATGTAAATGTTCAAGTTAAATGCGTAACAGCTTAACTGGTAAATTTAGGGATTGTCGTGAATCGGTCTTAGGTGTTTAACCACACAACGGCGCTTTGGAGGTATGTAGTAGGTACGTATCTTCTGCTAGATAGGTTTCACCAAATCCACCAGCGCCCAGTGTGTGGATAATAACTTGATGGCGATCGTTCGCTATATTGTCATGGGAGATTACAAGCAATATTCCTAAGATAGTTTTCCCCAAAACTACCTTCATTTCAAATCTAATAAACCTTCTTCTTTCAATTTAGGATTGAAGCGAATTTGCATTTGCAAACCACGCACTTCTAACAATTGCGTTGAAATTTCTGCTTCTACTCTGCGCGCCACATTTTTAATAATTTTTATTTGTGCTAATTCATCATTAGCTGGATTTTGATAATTTGCCTGTTCTTCAGGTGTCATTACAACTTTGACATCAATAGGATGAGTCCATTTTTCTTTTTGATCCCCATTCCCCCAGGGCACACTGCCATTTTCAGTAATCCAGGCATTTTCAGTATTTTCTAAAATTGTGCGACTAGGGCGTTCAATAGTTTGAATTTTTACCCAATAGCATTGCTGTGGCTGACGGACTAAATGCTGCTTAAGGCTGAGGTAAACATCACGAGAATATCCTACAAATTGGAGTACTTTTTCTTGGTCAAAGATAGCATATACCCCAATTTTACCCTGAAATTGTTCGGGTAATTGACCGCGATCGTCAATGTAAGGAATGTATTCCAGGGCTGCCAAAGAAGAAAGATTTGTTTCAAGAGCCATACATCAAATATTAAACTTACTATTTGCCTGCAAAATTAAGAATTCCTAATTAGGTAAAACTATCTTTAAAATTATCCATTATCAACTTTTTGGTAGATTGCACAAAGGCGACTGGGTTTAAAAATCTTAGCACTAAACATAAAATTTGGTGGAACGTTGATAATTGCATATTCATCAGATTCATGATATTTTTCAAATTCTGCTGGCATTCCTTTAGTGGTAGTTAAGCTGTAAGGAACTGGTTGAAAAAGTAATTCTGTAAATTTAACTTGCTCACACTGTAACTGTTGACGAATTTGGTTTAAGAAAGCAACGCTTGTCAATAAATTGAATAAAGTTTCTTGAGCTTGGGCTTCAAGAGTGAAACTGCTATCAAAGTTCTGGACGATTTTAAGGATCATTTTCTGTATAGGTAGCTATTAAGGGCTAAGTGATAAGAGAGGATAGGCAAGAATCCAAAAGTGCTGGACAAGCCTGCCTTTTGGTGCAGATGAGCTTTATGAAAAATTACCACTTTAAGATCAGCCTATTGGATTGTGTGACTTCTGTCAGCCACAGGAGTAAGCTGACATGATTAAGAATCGTGAAGTTTAGCAAATTTATCCTTAATGCTGTACTGACAAACTTCAGATATTGTACTGGAGTGATAGCCTATGGTGGGCTGCGCCTACGCACTTATCACACCAGCCCCTATCCTCCCTAAAAACGATTCTCACACAAAAAAATGAGTGGATAATCGTGATATAAACCACAACTATCCACTCAAAGTTTAGTAAATCAGAGTTACTAAAAAAACCCAAGTAGATTATTGAAACTTGGGAAAGATCAAACCACTTAACGTGACTCAGTTCCCTGATTGGGGCTACCTGCTACAGAATCATTTTCTGGTGCTTCTGGTGTAGCAGTGGGTTTAGCATCGCTCTTTTCATCATCGCCAGTTTTGCGCTTACTTTCGTCAACAGGGGTTTCGTAATTACCAGAACTGGGTGTATTTTCTTGGCTACCAGCTTTTTGTGGTTCAGACATTATTACATTCCTAATAATTTTATTGTTGGTATTATCTTAAGAAGATTAACAGTGTGAGTGCATCTATCCAGATATAGTTATGGCTGATTTCTACCTCTATCGAAAGTATTGTTTAGTACTACCCATGTATACTGAAAAAAACCAGAAATATAGAGTTTTTAAAGCTGACAAGGCTTTCTATGGTTAAGGGAGAACTTGGAGTGGGTTTTATGTCTAAGATGCTTTTGAAATTACTGTATTGATAGTTGCTAGTAAATGGCAACTGATCTGAGTCTGCTTAGGTGAATAATATGATGTGATGATTATGATACAAATTATCAAAGCGTAATTAATGAACCAAAGCAATCTATCGTTACCATCTGGGTGTATGCTTCGCAAGGCAACCTCTGCCGATAAGTGGCCGATTCGATTGCTGGTGTTTTCAGCGAAACTCGACCCAACCCAATTAAATTGGCAGCAATTTTGGGTAGTTGAATGCGATGCCTACGGCGGGCAAAGCCTACGCAATCTGGTAGCTTGTGGACAGCTACGTAATTTCTCAGGGGCACAAGAACTTGGTAGTTTGGTCGTTACACCAGCTTGGAGAGGTCGCGGTTTGGGTACTTTGCTAACGCAGCATTTGATTAATACGGCAACGCAACCACTTTATCTTGAATGTTTAGGTGAACGATTGGCGCAGTTTTACAGTCGCTTTGGTTTTGTGCCAATATCTTTTGAAGACTTGCCACAATTTCCTACGACAAGAAGCAAGTCTACGCTCAAGGGGAAATTTAGATTCTCGCAGTTAGCTAAAAGACTGCTCAGAGTTCCTGTGGTGTTCATGGAATATCGAGGCTTGACTCTCCCTAACCCTCCTTAAAAAGCAGGGAATTAGAGCAAACCTTTTTAAGCAGAGAAAGTTATCCATCAATCCAAGGGAGGTTTAGCAAAAATCGTTAGCAAGACTGGCCCTAATAAATAGTGGTGATTCAAACACAATAACCCACCAGAGGAGCCAAGAAGTTGACGTTGATTAGGGCTGTAGAGCCTAATTCCACGGGGAGAGACTGGCAGTATTTGCGGTTCTCCTTCTTTTTTAGAAGTAATGTCAACCAAATAGAAGCGTCCACCAGGAGAAAGTACCCGCGCTATCTCACTAACTACCTGTTTAGGTTCTAAATAGTGCAAGAAGCTGATAGTGCTGAAAACAGCATCAAATTGACCATCAGCAAAGGGAAGAGACTCCGCTTTGCCCTCAACATAAATTAAGCGTGGACGGTGGCGGTTGCTCTGTCTTGCTACCCACAACATATTAGTAGATAAATCCAATCCGGTGGCTTGCAGGTTGGGAAACTGAGTAGCAAGGCGCTCAAGTAAGCGTCCAGTACCACACCCGATATCAAGTACATTTGCTAGCTCTGGTAAATCGACGTACTCAAGCAACCGTTTGTGAACGGCTCGATAAAACACCGAAGGAAAGAGCCAGTCGTAACTTGGTGCCCATCGGTCAAAAAGGAACTTTTTGTTACTAAAAAAGTCATTAGTCATTAGTTTTAGCAGCTTCCCTGAAGCTTATCGCTTTTGTAGGCTAAGTTTAGCTGCGCCTCCAAGAAGTTGGTTATAGCTCAATACGGTTCAGTTAAGGCTAAAAAGCTGACTATTGACATGAAATTTTGGAGCTTCAGAGCGTTGTCCAGTACCTCTGTGTTTGAGCTTTTTAGAACAAA
>NZ_JACJQM010000300.1:0-3963 GCF_014696655.1 Nostoc sp. FACHB-888
TTAGTTTGTTTAACCTCATAAATTTCAATTGATGATGTATAAAAAAATATCTTAAATCAAGTGATGTGAATTGATTTTTTATTGTTTGTGAGAAATTCGCGTTGATGACAGTGGGGATTTTCTCTTGCCAAGATTCACGCTCACTCCACTTAGCCCTCTGTTTTGCGATCAACTCCACCAGTCGGCGATCGCAGGTTTGGTAAATCTTGTCCCTGGTAGCGGTACGCCAGGGGAAACGCCAACCACGCATTTTGATTTCTGTCCTGTACACGGCTGGTAACGAGTCAGTTGCCATGATGCTTGGGTCTACTAAAACCATGTCAACCAAGTCTTCAATTGACTGAAATTTTGGTTTTTTAAGATTGTTCGATTGTTCGTTTTTATCGAACGACCCCGCCGCAATAGTTGATCCTCTTGAGGGGTTATCGGTTTGTTGCGAAGAATCGGAATTTTTTGACAAGGAAACGGGTAATTGTGGGGTTGGTTCTTCTGGGGTTGATTCTTCTAATCTTGGTTTTTCTGGAGTTGGTTTTTTAAAGTTTAGTTGTTCAGTTTCACACACACACGATTCTTGGGCGGGAAGTGCGTTCTGAGTTGGGGGTGCTTCTTGTATGTGTTTTTCTTCTAATTTATTTTCTTCTAATTGTTTTTCTATATGAGGGGTGGATGACCCACCTATGGATGACCCACCTATGGATGACCCACCTATGGACGATCCACCTATGGATGACCCACTTACGGATGACTCACCTATGGATGAATGATTTTCTCGAAATAACTTTGTGTCTTCTTTGCTGGTAAAAATGTAATATTGCCAGTCAAACTTACCATTGTTCGGATTGTTCTCTTGAACTCTCACTAAATATTCATTTTGTTCAGCGTTTTTGATAGCATTACGGATTTTGTCTCGTTTGTACCCCAAATGTTTTTCGATTACCGTAAAATTAATATCAAAGTTTTCATCGTGAGAAGCTACCCAAGAAATTAACCTAAATGTTGAATCAGTAACGTTGTGATCACGAATTAAACTGTTGGGAATTGCAGTAAACTGTTTAGAGGGTTTACCATTACGAAATCCCATAGAATCCTCCTTGAATATTAATAATATTGGATATAAACCTCAGCAATAGCGATAACTTGAGGTCATCTTTTACCCCCAACATGCGGTCGAAAAGTTAGATTAATCCGAGTGCCAACCACTTTGTTCGTCTTCGGAACTTGATGCAGATGAGTACTCTGACAGCCTGGAAGCATCACCAGCAGACTCCCATGCTCCAGCCAGAAGTCAGTCGGTTTACCCCCGATGGGCTTGATTTGGAATTTACGAACCGAACCCAGACTGATTGATGCGATCGCGGGATTTAGCCCCATCGAAGCTTCACTGTCGTTGTGCCAGCCGATTGAATCGATACCACTGCGATACTGGTTGCCGATGACAATGCGGAAGCTGTAGCCAGTAGCAGTAGTAATCCTATCTCGCAGTTGGGCTAGTAATGAAGTCCAAGGCAGTGGTTTAAGTAGTACGCTCTTGGAGTAGAGGTAATCACAGCCTTCATCGCCATAAATGCACTCTAGGCGCGGAACAGGCATCGTTTTACCCAGCATTCTGATTGTGTTTTGCTGCCATTGCAGTTCTTGGCAATGTTGGTAGAGTTCGTCGGCTTCCAGCTTGGTGAGGAAGTCTGGATAATAACTGACTGGTAAAACTGTGGTAAGCTAATCGGCATTTAAGCTGCAATATAACTGAAATTACCTTTGTTTTTGATTTTCCGATGCCACTTAATGACTAACTCGCCTTGATTCAACAGCTTATCTAGTAGTGATTTTAATTCATCTACTGATTTAAATAAGCGATGAGCAATATATTCTTTACATGAGTGCCAGACTAACTCAATAATATTGTAATCAGGGCTGTAAGCAGGTAAGAACTCTAAAACAAAGTTTGGGAATTCTTCAGATATTTTAGCTAAAATATCTTTGCGTTTATGAAAACTAGCATTATCTAAAATTAAAATAATCTTCGGACCATATTTCGCAAAATCTTCAAAACGGTAACATTACTTACCCATTCTTGCTTGATTAATTCATTTAATTGTCGTAATTGCTCATAAAAAATATCTGCGTTCCCTTTTTTAACGAAAAAACACACACGTTTTCGATCTAATTCTCTGATTGCTCCCATCACATTAACCCGACCACAACGCCGTTGCCCTGGAACATTTTTACGTTTTCCTTTTTTACCCCAATTCTTCCGGCGAATCACACGCAAACTAAAACCACTCTCGTCCCAAAACCATACCTGTAAACGCTCTGGCTGTTCTCGTGCTATTGATAAATATTGAGTAAGTTTTTCTTTGAACTTTGCTCTATCTATGGGGTCTTGTTTATCTTCTAGCCCATATTTAGACCAAATGTAACTATACTTTTTTCGTTTTAATATCCTTCTCACCTGAGAACTACTTAAATCAATACCTGTTTTTTCGGTTAAATATGTAGCTAATCTTTCTGCTGTCCATTTCCCAAATTCATAACCTAAATCTGATGGTTCCTGGTCAACCGTTTTTAATAATAGTTCAATATATTCAGGAGTAGCTTTTCCATAATGCCCGTACTCTCTTTTATTGTGCAGGGTTTCTAAATTGTCTGGATCTCCATGCATACACCAATATGCCACTGTTCTAGGCGAACAGCCTAAAAATTTAGCAATTTCGTGTTGCGGCTTCCCATCATTTTGCAGAAGAATAATTAAAATTCTTTCCCTGACGTGTGGTTGGTCGCTCTCTTTTAAAGCTTGCTGTAGCTTGCCGACTTGTTCCGGCATTAAAAAGTCTTTGGCTGGTGGCGGCATAGTTACTTTTACAGTATTTCATCTTCTTATTATGCAACTTTAGCGCCGATTAGCTTAGGTTCATCAAAAAGCGACATCTGTTTCATAATTCTCCTTTGGCGATCGCCCGTACAATCTCAAAAGCCTGTTCTTGTGAAATGGCCTGCTCAGGGTTCTTGTAAAACCCAGCGATCGCTGACTTGGGACGGATAATAATTTGCTGCCCTGTTGCGCGTTTGTCCCATACAAAGCACGAGATAGTAACGTTATCGGTAGCCCAACGAGTACCCCGTTTGTCTTTCCGAAAGCAGAAGCGCGGCAGAATCAGTACAAGTGACGGCGGGTGCTGCTGTAAGAAATCTGCACGATCATCACAGGGTTCGAGAAAGCTGGTAAGTAAAAAAGCAGCGACACCCACACGCGCTTTCTGGTAGGCATTTTTGATGATTGGTGCAGCAAATTCCGCGTATGGCGGATTGGTACAGATCCAATCGCACGCTGGAAACTCGTTCCAGGATTCGCATAGTGTTGCATCCAAATGGTAATCAGCCGCTTTATGTGGATCAATATCGTTCGTCCACATTTGCTTGGTGTATGGCCAGGGCAAACGCATCTAAATTACTCTTGATCGCAATGAAGGTTAAGAACCAACGAAAAAATAAGGATTTCGCGTTTGATTATTTTTTAAGCCCCAAACCGATCGCTTAAAATTTTTGCAATAAGTAAAGGTTAATGACATTATTTTTAACTCTATTGAGAATAAAGCTTGCTTATTGACATGATGCGGCCGCCCTGGGTGTATGGCCAGGCTTGAAGTAAAGATGCGATCGCCCCCATCCCCACACAAGGCTCACCAATGACACCAGATAACGGAACATGGCGCAGTAATTCCGTAGTAAACCATGAAGGAGACTCGTAAAAGTTTAGAGGATGCCTACCAACAGTTTCTCCTGTAGATTTAAGAGAGTACGGTTGTAGTGTCAGTAGTTGTACAACAGTCATAAACTCTCTCCCGCTTGTTTGACAATCTTGGCACTGATTGATTCAAAATCCACTTGAAAAATGTTCATATCAGTCAGCATCTCGCCACTGTTATAGCGGTCTACAATATGCTGCCTAATACCTGATTCTGAAAG
>NZ_JACJQM010000301.1:0-3954 GCF_014696655.1 Nostoc sp. FACHB-888
GTGATGTTTTTTCTGTCAGACGTTCCGCGATTACAACTATCGCTATAAATACCCCAGGCATCAATCTTTTTAGTTATCTCACCCCATTCAGATTAAGAAAACCAATCATTATAACACAAAATCAATTCTGCAAGAGGTCTACTAAATACTTGAGAGAACAACTGATCACAATTCTCACTGCCAGAAACGATGCCATTGTCAACTCCACTAACGAGAAGATCATTAGTTGATGCACTTGTAATAGCCCCTATAAAATTATTAGTACCGCCAGAAATGTTTCCACCAATGTTAGGGTTGACAGTTCCTAGCCCTAGATTATCTGGAATCACTTTGTTAGCTGCGATGATGGTATTGCTAGCAGAAAAGATACCTGAATCATTGCTAATTCCTCCACCTTTGCCAATACCATTGTTGTCAGAGTCAGCAGTGTTATTAGTAACGATACTATTAATTAAGGTGACTTGGCTTGAGTTAAAGATGCCGCCACCACTGCCAGTAGCTTGATTGCCAAAGACAATGCTGTTAAGTAGCGTGAATTTGCCCTCAATAGAGTTAAAGACGCCGCCACCATTGCCACTAAACGTATCTCCAGATAGGCTGCTGGTAATTGTATCTGTGCCAAACACAAAGATGTCGCTATCAGAAACTGCTGAATTTTTACTAATGGTGCTGTTACTGACTGTAACTTTGCCAGTATTGTTTATCCCGCCTCCTTTATCAGATTGATTGCTGGAGAGAGTGCTGTTGCTGATTATGATTCTCCCAAAGTTGTTGATCCCGCCGCCGAATAAAGATGAATTTTGGGCGATAGTGCTGTTGTCGATTATGAGCATACCGCCGTTAGCGACCCCGCCGCCGACTCCTTCAGTAGTCGAATTGCTGCTAATGGTGCTGCTGTTAATATTAGCGGTCCCAAAATTAGCGATCCCTGCGCCAGAGAAAGCTGAATTGCTACTAATGGTACTGCTGTTGATTGTCAGGTTTTCTAAGTTGAGGATGCCGCCACCGTTATCAACACTAGTTCCACCAGTAATTGTCAGTCCAGTAACCTCTACTTTAATTTGATTATTACTATCTTGATCATTGACGTTAAAGACACGGCTAGCATTGTTACCACTAATAGTAAGATTGCTTGACTCTTTGCCATTAATGATAATTGTATCGGTGATTATTAGCTCCCCACTAGTTAGGGTAATGGTATCAGCAATGTTATCCTCGAATGTTGTACCAGTAAAACTAATTGTATCTGCGCCGTTCGTGTTATTAGCTTGTGTAATCGCGTCCCGCAGAGAACCTGCACCAGTATCATTGATGTTAGTGACGTTGAAGTTAGCCATAAAATTTTGTGCTGTGGAAGTAAAATTTTGTGTCACTGAAAACAAGGTGATTCCTCGAACAGCACACATCTTGTAAAGTATAACTATTTGCTTGATCAAGCAAGAATATTGTAGTGAAATGGCGAAACTAAGTTTTTAATAATGATTTATCAATTCGGAACACCTTCAAGGGGAGAAAGTAGGGAAGCTGCTATGAGCTGCCATGCAACGGTTCAATGCCGCAACCAATGGTTTGCTGCATTGAACTTCCCAACAGTTGCCACCGAATAAATTAACCGCTTTAACGCCTTTGGCATCACCGTACCGAAACGGGAAAATTGTCAGCTTTGGTTGAAAGCCTTATACAGTAATGTTTTCAGTCAGGTAAAATAAATTGACGTAGCCAACGCTTGAATCGTGTTGACAACGCATCATCTCAATTTGCCCAATAATTTGCTCTTCTTTCCAAACGTGTACACAACTGTTCAGGATTTCTGTGATTCGCTGTCTCAGCCACTGCAAATATTCTTCAGATCCGCTTCCATCCTTTTTATAAAACCGAGTGGCTGAACCAAAGCTGCAAATGAAAGAGTCTGCTCTGAACTGAACGCATAAATCTTGACCCCTCACCGTGCCGAAACGGTAAGTATGGGGTTCTCTTTCCCCTTTTCCTTTCTTCACACTCTTGTTTGAGCGAAAAATAAGCTAATGTATTTAATTTATTAGATACATACATCAGCTTTTGACTTACCCCAAGATTTCAATCACAGCCGCTAGAATAGCTGGTGCTTTGTCTGAAACCGGAATGAATACCCGCTTGCACCAGTTGATGATCTCGGTGAAACATCCAACAGCTAAGAGTCGCTCTGCAAGTGAAATAGCATTAACCAGTTCTATGCGAGGTTCTGCGGCAATGTAAGAACGCCGTAAAGTTACGCCACCCGGTAACTGCTGGGAATAGCCTTCGTTTAGCACCAGTGAAACAAGTTCTGCTGGGCTTAACAACTGGTTCTTCAGTCCGAGTTGTTCGCGCACAGTTTGGATGTCGGAAGCATTCACTACCCGCCCTAAAATTTTCTGCCCATCGCTGGTTTGTAGTCGGAATACTCGACTATTCTGCTGTGGTAGTATTTTCCAGATGGGTAGGAGAATACCAGTTACCAAATGCAGGTAATCGGTTGTGAATTTGGGCAGTGTGTCCACTTCAGTAGACCATGCCGCAATAAACGTATCAGCCGAAACCTGCCGCCAAGTGGAAGAATTCAGTTGTTCGACTATGATACGAGTTTCTTTTTGTGGACGGACGAGCAAAACCCTTGGCACAACGCCACCTTCAGCATCGAATATACTATGGGTTGGAATTGTTACCGCCGCACTACCTTTCTGATTCACCATGAATTGCCCTTGGTACTTGGCAGCGAACTCCAACATCTCAATAGCCGTTTTGATGTTGTTCTTCTGGGTGCGTTGTACTTTCAAGTAATTGGTGACGCTACCAGTTTGAGCATGAGTATATACAGCTTCCTGGCTCTCAACAGTAAACCGTTCAGCCCGGAGTGTCTCTACACCCATCTCGTAGACACCAGCCGCGATCGCTGCTTCAATCTGCTGACTTAGCAACAACTCGAACCTCTCGAAAATCACGTTTTGCATATCAATTCGTAGAGCCAATAGTCGGTTGAGGAATTGCCGCAATGGGGGCAAGTCGATTTTCATCCCGCCTTCGTGGGAAGTGAGCGAGAGTCCTGTCATTTGCTCAAAAGTCCCTAATGGAACTTCATAAAATCGACCAAGGTATATTTGTCTGAATAACTCATACAGGGCGTGTTCTGCATAGTTCGACTCTAGATTATCTTGTACCGAGAATATCCCATTGCCACCTGTCTGCCGTTGACCACGAGTAAGAGCGCCCAAGCTATCCAGCCGTCGAGCAATAGTGCTGATGAATCGGCGTTCACCTATAACGTTCGTCGTGACTGGTCTGAACACGGGCGCAGATGCTTGGTTTGTGCGGTGCGATCGCCCAAGCCCTTGGATTGCGTTGTCTGCTCTCCAGCCGGCTTCTAAAAGATAGTGCGATCGCCGCCGACGATTCACAGCATTTAGACCAGCATGATAACTTCTGCCTGTCCCACCAGCGTCAGAGAAGATAAGAATTTGTTTCTCGTCCGCCATGAATGCAGCAGTTTCAGCAATATTCGCCTCACCACCGCGTGAATCCACAAACAAACGCCCTGAATCATCTTTCAAAACTCGCTTGCTACGACCTGTAACTTCAGCCACTTGCTTATTACCGAAGTGCCACAGCAATTGTTCTAATGCACCAGGAATTGGATCAAGGCTGGCGAGTTTGTCTACTAAGGCATCTCTCAAGGCTACAGCTTCTTGGGAGATAACCGGAGAGCCATCAGCGTCAAAGACTGGCTCGGATCTTTCTTCTCCATCCTCGCCAGAATGGATGGAATGAAGATGTGCGATTCGTTGCTTAGTGAATCTCGGTATCCAGTCCGTACATAACTAAGCCAGCCCGACAGCAGATTACTGTCACTAAAGGCTGAACTCTCGGTCAGATGTAGGTGAAAGCCCTACCATTCAGACTCAGAATTGACTCCTTATCTGCCCACACCGAACAAGCTCG
>NZ_JACJQM010000302.1:0-3928 GCF_014696655.1 Nostoc sp. FACHB-888
TAGAAAATCCAAGTCAGGCAGATATTCAAAAGGAATTGGAGTCAACGGCTGCACTACTTGCCCAACGAGAAATCGAAGACCTGATTAATTTACCAGAGATGACTGCACTAGAATCGCTGGCAGCTATGTCAATCCTATCAAATATGGGATCTGCTGCATTTATAATGTTACCAGCACTGTGGATACTGATTACTTGCAAAACAATAAATTTATTAATCAACTACGGTAATGCTATCTGGTCATCACTATATTATGCCTGCTATGGGTTTGTTCTATGTGGAGTTGTTCAAGACATTGAATTAGGTTATGAGTTCGGCAAATTGGCTCTGGGTTTGGCAGAACGGTTGAATGCCAAAAAAGGAAACTCGAAAACATTAATGTTTTCGAGTTTCCATATCCTGCACTGGAAGGTGCATCTTAGGAAGATAATACCCATGTTGGCTGATGTGTATCGAAATGGAGTGGAAACTGGAGACTTTGAAACTGCTGGTTATGCTGCATACGGCGTGTGCCATAAATCATTTTTTGCTGGAGAGGAACTTACCCAACTAAAACAAAAAACAGCAACTTACAGCAAAGCGATCAACCAAATTAGACGAGAAAGCCCCTCGAATTGGCTGGCAATATTGCGGCAGACCATTCTTAACTTGCTAGACAGGGCTGAGAATCCCAGCCGCTTAATCGGTAGACTATGTATTGAAGATGAGGCGTTGCCACACGCTATTGCAATTAAAGATGGAACTGCAATCCAAATACTCTATTTGCACAAAGTCATGTTGTGTTATCTGTTTGAAGAACACCATCAAGCTGTACAGACTGCTATTTTGGCAAGGCAATATTTTGAAGAGGTGACAGCAATAACGGTTCTGCCTATATTCTGTTTCTATCATTCTCTGGCGCTTTTGAGCCTATCGCTTGAAGCTTCAAACTCTGAAAAAGCAGCTTGGCTAAGTTGTGTTAGCTCCAACCAAGAAAAGATGCAAAAATGGACGAGTCATGCCCCAATGAATTATCTCCATAAATTTTATTTAGTTGAAGCAGAGAAAGCGCGAGTCTTAGGGCAGTTCTTTAAGGCTGAAGAGTTTTATGAACGAGCGATCGCAGGTGCTACCGAAAATGAGTATATCCAGGAAGAAGCATTAGCTTATGAATTAGCGGCTAAACATTATCTAGCGCGAGGTCGGGAAAAGATTGCTCAGACCTACATGAAAGAGGCGCACTATTGCTACGATCGCTGGGGCGCGATCGCTAAAGTCAAAGACTTAGAAACTCGCTATCCACAGTTCTTTCCTCAGTCGTCTAGAGCTGCTTCCACATCAATTCCTGGTACTGCTGGAACTATCACTAATCCCTTCCATACTGCTTTCGATTTAGCAGCAGTAATGAAAGCTTCACAGGCGATTTCTCGTGAAATTGAACTGAATCAACTGCTGCGATTACTGATGCAAACTTTAATTGAGAATGCTGGCGCACAAACCGGATATCTGATTTTAGAAAACTCAGGAGAATGGTCGATTGAAGCGGCTTGTGAACTCAATGCCGATGAGAATGCTTGTGCGGCTCAGGTGTTGCCGTCTATTCCAATTACCGATCAATTGCCAGAATCAATCATTCAATATGTGATTCGGACTCTGAAGCCTGTCACCTTGAATGATGCGACTCGTGAAGGTGCTTTTATTAATGAGCCATACATTCAACAGAACCAGCCTCAATCTGTTTTCTGTTTGCCACTGCTGAATCAAGCCAAGCTGGTCGGTGTATTGTATTTGGAAAATCGGTTAGCAGTTGGAGTATTTACACCAGAGCGAGCGCAGGTCTTGCAGCTATTATCGACTCAAGCAGCGATCGCCATCGAAAATGCCAACCTTTACTCAGAACTGCAGGCTAAGGAAAGCAAGATCACCCAGTTCCTCGAAGCGATTCCGGTGGGAATTGCGATCGTAGATGCGACGGGTTGCCCTTACTATGCCAACCAATGCAGCAATCAACTCCTAGGCAAAGAAACTGATCCTTCCATAGCACCGGAGCAGCTCTCAGAGGCTTATCAGCTTTATGTAGCGGGAACGGATCAAATCTATCCAGCGGAGAGCTTGCCTAATGTAAGGGCATTAAGGGGCGAACGTATTAGGACTGAGGATATAGAAATTCGTCGAGATCATGTCACAATTCTACTTGAGGCACGGGGAACACCAGTTTTTGATCAACAGGGCAATATCGCTTATGCGATCGCTACCTTTGAGGACATTACAGAGCGCAAACAAGCCGAGAAACTCCTAGCCGACTACAACTGCACTTTAGAGCAACAGGTCGCAGAACGAACTGCTGCGTTACGACAAAGTGAAGCAAATTATCGCAACCTGCTACAAACCGCGAATTCCGTCATCATTTGCTATGACACGCAAGGACGAATTCGATACATCAACGATTATGGGGTGAAACTCCTGGGCTATGAAGAACATGAGATTGTAGGGCGAACCTTATTTGAAACCATCATTCCAGACATCGAAACCTCTGGACGCGATGTCAAACCATTTGTTCACGATTTACTTCGCAATCCTCAATCGTACCCGCAAGGCGAAGGTGAAAACCTGTGTCGAGACGGTCGGCGGGTTTGGATGACCTGGTCTAATCAAGCTATCTTCAATGACCAGGGAGAGGTCGTTGAAATCTTATCGGTTGGCAATGACACCACCCAGCGTAAACAAGCAGAAGAGGCTTTACAACGCAGTGAAGCTAAGTTCCGAACTATTTTTGAAAACTCGCAGGTTGGCATCTACCGCACTCGCCTCTGTGATGGATTAATTCTCGAAGCCAATCAACGCTTTGCCGATCTGTTTGGCTTTGATTCACCAGAGGAGGTGATTGGGCTGAAACACACTACAGACTGTTATGTGAATCCCAGCGATCGCCAGCAAGCTATTGAATTGCTGAAGCGTGATGGTGAACTGCAAAACTTTGAAGTGCAACTGCAAAAACGAGATGGCACGCTATTTTGGGGACTTTGCTCTACTCGTCTGAATGCAGCCGATGAATGCATCGAAGGTGTGATTGCGGATATTAGCGATCGCAAACAAGCAGAAGCAGCCCTGCAAGCCTCAGAGACAAAGCTACGGACTCTAATTGAGGCAATTCCCGATCCATTGTTTGTACTGTCTGCTGAAGGGCGAATCCTTGAAATAATGGTACTGGAACCAGATCTGCTATGGCAACCCTATGAAGAGATGATTGGTCAAACCATGCATCAAATCGGAAAGGAACAAGCTGATGAATTTCTAGGTTATATTCAGCAGGTGCTGAGAACTCAACAAATCCTCACGGTCGAGTACAGTATATTTCTAAATGGACGAGAAGCCTGGTTTTCGGCTCGCATTGCCCCAATTGACCACGATCAGGTGATTTGGCTGGCGCGAGATATTACGGCGCTGAAGCAAGCAGAAGAAGCCTCAATTTTAGAGGAGCGCAACCGCATGGCACGCGAAATTCACGACACACTTGCTCAGTCGTTTACAGGCATTCTGGCTCAGGTAGGTGCTGCAAAACAGGTGCTAACGGATGATTTAGAAGCAGCTGGGGCACACCTAGATCTGATCAAAGAATTGGCACGAACTGGACTGACTGAAGCGCGGCGATCGGTTGTCGCGCTCCGTCCTCAGCTTTTGGAAGAGGGCAATTTACAGAGCGCTCTACATCGTCTCATCGCTCAAACTAGAACTGCCGCAATGGATACCACTCTATATTATGAGATTGAGGGTACAGTGTATTCTCTACCCACTGAAGTCGAGAATAACCTATTGAGGATCGGGCAGGAAGCATTAACCAATTCAATCAGACACGCCAATGCTGACGAAATCCGAGTGCAGCTAGTTTACGATCGCGATCAGGTTTGCTTGCGCGTGAAGGACAATGGACAGGGCTTTGGAGTCGGGAA
>NZ_JACJQM010000303.1:0-3862 GCF_014696655.1 Nostoc sp. FACHB-888
ATGTAATACTCTTCAGTTCAAGTTTTGTAATTTATGCAAAAAGAGCGAAAAACTTTTAAAGCTGCACTATACAAGGATTAGGCGCAATCAACCAAGCCCAGTACAACACCTTTGGCTGAGTGCGTGACAACCAATGGTTATCAAAATTTGGTCAAACATGAATGCATCATTACTCCAAGAGCAATTGTCGGCTATGGATGGAGGGCGGTTGTAACAAGGGCACAGAAGAGGCGATCGCTTACATTAGGCGCACTTTCACAAAAATACTCTACCGAGTTATTCACATCAATAGAGTATATATACTTACTATGGTTATCTTTTAGTAGCCTTCAGTTTATACTTTGATAACTATTTATACCTCTGTACAAGTACTGCAAATCTTGCTTACAGTGATCGCATGAAGCACTGCATGAAGGCAGTCACTCCTTAACCCCAGCCTGAAAAAGCGCTTTTTGGGTTCGCAGACTATTAGTGGCGGATTCTACCGTGCCTATAGTGATATTCAAAAATTACTTTAGCTAGATAGTGTTGCTAACTCATGTTTTTGAGATTTTTAGCCACATCATAAAAATTAGAACAGCTAAAAAACTTTAGCTGTTCTAGGATTAGTGTGTTCCTTCATCGACAGCTTAATATATGGTTATTATGATGTCCTCAGTTTATAAAAGTATAAAATCAATCTATCCAATACTGTTGCCAAGCATAGCAATTCAAAACAGTAGTCAGATTTAGTGGTAGCTGACAAATGCTTGAAAAATCAAAGCCTTATTTTGGCACGACTACTGCCCAAAACTTGATTTTTCGCCATAATTTTGATCACTGAATCATTGTTCTAGTCATATTTTGGGAACAAATTGGACACATTTGCCCTTCAGCATGAATACACCATTACCCCAAGGAGCAATCGTAGGCTGTGGAGGGCGGTTGTAACAAGGGTAGGGATGAGGGCGGGGGCGGCGATAGGGGAAGCTTAAGCTTTTGGCGATCGCAGATGTGGGGCGTACACCGCTCCTGGTTGCCGTAGGCATCAAAACGAGAGTGCAAATCTACAACTCGTTCCTTGACAAGCTCTAAGCAAGTATTAATAATTACTCAATTATATCTTCGCCGATTCCTAGTGCCTTATAGCTCTGTGTTAAATGCTGCCAAAGTGACTCAATTTGCTCATAGGACTCCGACACAGAAAGTTTTCCTCCAGTCTGTAGATTGCAGATGTAACTTTAAAATTAAAATCAATTTTCTACTTGAATATCATTCCCACGAATAAAATATCACCTTTATTGAGTATTCATGAAATTCAACATGTTCACTCTAAAAATTATAACAATGCTGCTCTATGCCTTAAGGTTAATATATATTTTCTAATTTATCAATAAAACTTATCCGTAAGATACTTTTGTTTTCTATTTAAAACGTCTATTTTAAAGATAAACATGAAAAATATTTGTATAAATCGTAATTGAGGAAAATTGTGGTTCATTCCTTAAAAGTTAAGTAGCAAGTAAATATCTACTGGGGTTAGCGGTCATACTACAGCCAAAGTTACCTCGCTTCACCAATCGGCTTGGTACATTCAACCGGATAGGGGCATCGTAATCATTCGCAAAAATCCGTAGATTGGCAGTTTACAACAGCGGATGCCCCTATCCGTCTCAAGCATCTTTATCCACAAATAGAAAATTAACAGATCACTAGTGCTTCGCCACACAAACTTTGCGTGGTGGCAAGCAGAGGGGCAAAGGGGCAGGGGTGAAAGAACTTGTACAAATCTCTCCTCTGCTCCCCTGCTCCCCTGCTCCTCTGCTCCTCTGCCGACCTCCACAAGCGCAATTTTGGGTTGGCAAACTACTAGCTTGTAGTTCGGGTTTTTTCTTTTCTGCCTTCACTTGAAATACTTATCAACATAGTCCACTTCAAGGCTACTTCCCTAACTCGAGTAATGAAGCCAGATCCTAATCCCCTTGTGATTAATGACAACTACGTTTGTTTAGAAATAAGTAGCTTACCAGATACATATGCAACCAAATACCACAAAAGAACTTGAGTTTTCTACAGCTTTAACTCCTAGAAGCCGAATAACCTTGGCGAATAAAGAGTTACAGAATCAACAAAGGTATATAGCTAGGAGTACTGTATTAATCCCTTTTCTTGGCTCAATTCTCGCCATTGGATTATTGCCGCTATTAGGGATTGGTTTGATCGAATTATCGTTGTTGGTTAGTATGTACATTTTAACGGGGCTTGGAATTACTGTAGGCTTTCATCGATACTTTGCACACAGAGCTTTCAAGTCAAACAAAGTCATAGAGATCACTCTAGCCATTCTTGGCTCTATGGCTGCTCAAGGACCTGTAATTTTTTGGGTAGCTACTCATAGATGCCATCATCAGTACAGCGATCAGCCCAACGATCCTCATTCACCTCGTCTTCATGGAAACGGAATTTATAATCAATTACGCGGACTATGCTATGCCCATATTGGCTGGCTGTTTGAGAGCTTGATTGTGAATCCATTAATTTTTGCCAAAGACTTGGTTCACAACCCTACCATTGTCAAAATTAATCAGCTTTACCTAATTTGGATAATACTAGGTCTTGCTATTCCTACGGCTATAGAAGGGATTCTTACAGGAAGTAGTATTGGAGCATTCCAAGGGTTTATGTGGGGAGGAATTGTCCGAATCTTCTTATCTCACCACACGACTTGGTGCATCAATTCCATTACCCACGTCTTTGGTCGCTACCGTTTTGAAAACGCTGATCAAAGCGGAAATATTATTTGGCTTGCCATTGTAACTCTTGGAGAAGGGTGGCATAACAACCATCATGCTTTCCCAAACTCGGCAAAGTTTGGTATGAAATGGTGGCAATTTGATCTAGGTTACTGGGTTATCCGGTCTCTTGAAGTAACAGGTATGGCTTGGGATGTTAAAAGTCCAACACCAGGCATGATACAGGCTAAACAGATTACTTCTGTATAAGGCAATACTGTTAAGTTAAGGCTATGCACTGCTAAGAATAACCAAAATAGGGGGACGATTTCGTGTGCCAGTACCTCAGTGTTTTAATCTTTTTGAGCGAAACTTAGATACAGGTTTTTTGACAACTCTGGGGTTGGTACGATGAACTCGTTCTGCTAGCAATGTATCCAGAATTTCCAAATTCAACCAACGTAAAAAAAAGGGAGTGCTTGGTGTGCTTTTACCCATAAATTGACCAAAAATGAATCATAACTTGACCAAAATTGTAACTTAAGCCAGAGTTTTGTGTTTTACGCAAAAATAACGAAGATATTGATTTCTTCAAATCTTACAACGATACTTATGGTCATCAGGCAGGCGATCGCGCTCTTATAAAAATTGCTAAAGCGATTAAAGATGTTGTTAAACGTCCTGGCGATTTAATTGCCCGTTATGGTGGGGAAGAATTTGCTGTTGTTTTACCTAACACAGATATGTTTGGTGCTACGAAAGTTGCCAAGAGAATTTGCTTTGCTGCTTTGCTATTCGCTCCTTAGCAATTCCCCATATAAATTCACAGGGTTAACCACAGTCATTCCTAACCATATTTTTAACATTGAACAAATCATTACAGCAGCTGATAAAGCGCTATATCAGGCAAAGGCAGCAGGACGCAATTGCTTTAAGCACAATAACTTACTAATAACTTACTACTTAATATGCAAACTCCCCGCAATCTACCAGTTTTTAAGAGCAAAAAACCCATCCTAAGATGCTCGAAGTCTTATGGTTGACTACACTCGAGAGCGAATGAGAGCTTTATTCCTGTTCTGATTCAACAATTCGTGGTTTTAGGGAACGATACTAAAACAACATTTATATAACGTAGTATTTGTCAATAT
>NZ_JACJQM010000304.1:0-3848 GCF_014696655.1 Nostoc sp. FACHB-888
AGCACAAGTACAGGAAAACGCTAATGCATCGGGTAAACAACTGTCTTGGGCAACAATTCAACGCATTGAAGAAGTTCTGGAAATGCAAATCAGCGATCGCGGCACTGTCGGTGCTTGAGTCGTTTTCAATTCAATGAATTGATATCGCCAATCTATCAGAGTCATCAGGAGTTTTTGATTAATGCATATTAACTATGACAGCCTACTCAGGCTCATCGCCTTTGCATTCGGTGCTGGCATCGTTGTACCCAGTAAATTCAGCATTGACTATTGTATTCAAGTTCAAGAGAATACCGTTGGATTGGGTAAAACTATTGCCTTGGAGTAATTCTGTATAGAGGATATGGGCATAACCGTGATTGCCAGCAAAATTCCACTGTCCAGGCTGGAATAAGTCATTCCAGTTGGCATAAATATCTAAGGTAGCCAACTGAGAATCATAACCCAAAGATTCACTAGTATGTAAAGATACAACTCGATTAGCATCACTTGGATCTAAGCGATCACTTGCGGTTTTGTCTTCAAACTCAGGTCCTGCGGGGTCGAGTCCTACTATTTGAGCAAGAGAACGCCCTGTAGATTCACGGTAGGTTGAAGCAGTGAATCCAGCAATGTGCGCTCCCAGACTATGCCCGATCAGATTGGTGTAAGTCGGCTCTATGCCATTATTTATTAAGTAGGTAGCCAACTGATTACCAACATCGCGTGTTCTGGCGGCGGAAGTGGGATACCACAGGGAACTAGCTCCTTCTTCCCAATCTAGGAGAATAATATTAGCATTTGACTCACGTTGCCGAATGGTTTGGGCTATATTTTCCATCCAATCAACAGCTTTGTAGTTATTGCCTGCATTGCCACCACTGCTTTGATAGCCATGAATAACAACATAGGTTGGTGCCTCAGAAGTAATGCGCCCAGAACTGTTGATAGAACCGTTACCCCAAACATTAAAGTTGACTTCAACCATCTGAAAAATTCGGTAGTGAAAAAATTCTATTGCTTGAGGCAAAAAGATGTCTTACCCTGGCAGATTTCTAGGTGGGATTTCCCTTCCTTGATAAAACTGTTGCTCTAACTTGCCCAAACCAAGCCAGATCAAAAGCCCAATTATCATAACTAGGCTTGAATCCACCAGCAGAGTCCTCTTGTACTACTTTTGTTTGAGATGTTACTTCTTGTTGAGAAGCCTCTTGAGGTAAAACACTATTGAACATGGTAACAATTGAAAAATCTGTTATTTTCTAGCCTCAAAAAATGTAGGTATTTTCTAATCCTATTGGTGGAACTCAATTGAGAAATCAGTCTTTAGTCTCAAGTGACCTCAGATGAAGCATATAATTTCTGACATTAAAAACTTTGGGTATACCAGAATTAAATGTAACCCTCCAAGGGAGTATGTTCCCTCAAAAAAAACTTTTCGGCTTGGGGACAAATATTGGGCTATTTTGGTAGCTTATGATGACTAAAGAAAGAGAATAATTTAATAAAGCGAAATAGCTCATTAAAACATTGTTTTGGCAGGAAGAACGCAGTAATTCTTATATGCTAACCAATGTGTTTTAAACTGAACTCACATCATATTAAGCCTCAAGACAAACGCATTTAAATTACTCTCGATCATAACTAGAGTTAAAAACTGACGAAAAAATCTTTCCTTTTGCGTTTAATTATTTTTTAAGTCCCAAAGCGATGCCTAAAACTTTGGCAATAAGCAAGGATTAATGACATTATTTTAACTCTATTGAGAATATATGCTTATTGACATGATGCGACCGCCCTGTACTAAGCCTCCCCCATAACCAGTCCTTCGATCGTATGCGCTTGTACGATCGGTTCTAGTTCTTCAACGATTCGACAGGCGAAGTGCTTTCGGTGTTCTACAGGGATAGTCTCGTAGTAAGACCGAGTAAACTGGAGATCATGCCGCTCTGCATTTTGGGCATCTGGAGCATCCACACCAAGCACTAGGGCTGGGCGCGATTTTTGGGATTGGTTAGCTGTACCTCGATGAATGGTCAGTGCTGACCGGACAGATATATCTCCACGCTTCGGCATCTTCCTTACGGTGCGCTTTTGATATCGGCCGTAGAGAGATTTGGGCGGAAACATTTCGTGTTTGAAGCCGATTGGTCGATCCCACTGGGTGCCGAGTGCGATCTCGAACGGCCCCATGTCTTCTTCAACGTCCACAGTGGTCAAGTTGAAGGCAAGGGAGTTGAGCCTGCGTCCTGTCAGAGTGGCTTCAGGCGAGGGAAAGTCGCGGTGCCACGGCTGATTCATGGAGCCAGTCAAAGGCACGTCGAACCCAATCTCCACGATTTTGTAGTCCTTAGAGAGAATCGCGGTTGACACTGCCACTACCCAAGGATGTGTCACGAGGTCGAGGAACCCCCTGATCCTCTCCGGGTGAATTTCTACGTAGTATCGGTTAGGTCCTCGCCCCACCGCCCCACCAGGACGCGCCAGCGCTTCTGAGAAGAGAACTTCAATATCCTCACCGAGGCGATTTGCCCACGTCGGCTCAAACGCTCCTTTCAACCCAATGATCCCGTCGCCGTAGAGTCCGCCCATTATGGTGGCAGTATCGTACTGCTCATCGAGCGCGGTTGGGGATATCTCTTCTGTTTTTTCGGCTTGGACGGTGTTCGTGTAGTCAAGAGCAAGTTCGTGTGCGGCTGTATTCATCAGACATCCTATCCGTGAGAGCGTTTTAAAACAAGGTTATAACAGGGTCATCATGGGCGAGATTAGAGCGATACAGCTTTGCTACCCGGCCACAATGGCCCCAATAACTAATAATAATTTGGGGTAGAGGGCGCGTAATTGGGCTATAAATCTCTAAATAAAAGGGTTTGAGGCAGTAACATCCAAAAGATGCTTCAGTTTTTAACCGAAAAGTTGTAAATAAAGTTAATAAAATACTTCAGATGTTGTCGCCATACTCCATCGCTTCCCTAATCGATTATCCCAAAATTACCGGAAGTGCTGCTGATGTGGGCTATTGAAGTGATGAGTGGGGTGTTGGTGGGAAATCTAGCGCGGAGATTCGGTTTGGTAGCTCTTTTGTTGACAACCCACTGCTGAGGTAATACTTCAAACAAGACCTTGTGTTTATTTCTAACGCTAATTCCTTAAAGTAAAGAACAGTAGTCGTTACAGGAGCTAGGGATGCGCTTATACTCATGTCCCCTTCAGACGTTTAACTTTGCTCCTAATATTTCTCATTTAGATACGATTGCCTTCCTCTTGTGGATTTTAAGGAATTTTACTGATATTTCCATAGGGTTTCTTTAAGCGGAGAAATAGTTTCGTAAATTTACGATGTTTTTCTCCGTAGAGAAGTGGCATTTTAGAGAAATAGATTTTGGAAAGAGAATTGATATATGAATTTCTTAAAAAAAGACTATTTCAACAATAACTTATTAAACCAGATCCGTTATCAGCTTGAGATATTAGAAATACATGATTCCAAATTAGCCAGGCTCTTATGCAAACTAATTCCATCCCATTGTCCTTTTGAAAGAACTGTAACAATTTTGGGAAGGACACTTTTTCACATTCCACCATTGTGTAAAATCAACCCCCTTTATGAGCAAATAATTGGTCTACGTTACAAGTGTTTGTTGTATTTAGTAGATGAATGTGGCGAAGATGCGACAAGGTATTGTTAAACGGGATTTTTGTTTAGCAAAAAGAGAGAGGAGCTTGGTCTAAAATCTAGATAATGCTTTACTCTTGCATCAGGATAAGCTTTTGTTGATATTCTTTATACTCTCTGTCTTTATGCTGCCAGTATTTCTCAACTGTTTCTTTAGCAGCGATTGCACTATCGTATTCATCTCCACCTT
>NZ_JACJQM010000305.1:0-3845 GCF_014696655.1 Nostoc sp. FACHB-888
GTGATGTTTTTTCTGTCAGACGTTCCGCGATTACAACTATCGCTATAAATACCCCAGGCATCAATCTTTTTAGTTATCTCACCCCATTCAGATTAAGAAAACCAATCATTATAACACAAAATCAATTCTGCAAGAGGTCTATTGAGTACTTGGGTTCGCTCCATAATCCTTTGCACCACATCTTTGACGATTCTACCAGTAGGCACTTTCCCGCCAGCAACTACTTCTACTGCTCTTAGCCACACTTCCTGCTGTTCCTGGGGTTCAAGTTTAGTCATGGGTCGGACTTGCCCCTCTGCTGTCGGCAAAATGTCCACAAATTGTGGACATTTTTGCAAGTTGTCCACAACAACTGCCGCATCAACTAGCTGGTAAGAACGGGAACGATTGTAGCCAAACCTGTCTAAACAGTATTCATCAAAGGTTTTGTGCGTGGAGCGATACAATCTGCGATCGCCTACGGCGGGGCGAAGCCCATCACGTAATTCTATTAAAGCCTTGCCTGCTTCAAAAAACGCCCGCTCTACTTTCCTCTCCAAGTGCAGGCGGTAAGCGTAGCCATGCCGTCAGGCTTATCGCTTTGCTCCTCTTGGGTCAACTCTGTTACTTCAACAACAGTAACTGTAATCGTTGCTGAAGCTGGATCTAATTGCTGGGAGATATCTTCATTTGCAGAGCTAGCTGGTGGTTCTGAGCCACTGGATGTGCCAGAGGTGGCTTTTTTGCGTTTACGAGGTGGTTTGTTCATCATTCCACCTTTAATTTGCCAGTGTTTAAGCAGGAATTGAGTTCTGCCATTATGTAACTGTATTAGCTAACATCACCTCTGTTGAACCAGCAGTTACTTTGTCCTAGTCAATGAACTGTACAAGTATTTAATGGATTGACAATTATTTTTTAAATAAATTTCTATTTAGTTTTCATGCTGACCTTTTTTCAAATGGCAACACTGTACTACCGACAGATTTTCTTGCTTTCTTGTTGCTTTGAGATTTAGACTCATCTACAGGATTATTTTGCTCCGTGGCTGGAGTAATTGTACTTATGGGTAGTTATGAGTTTTCCTCATCATCATCCGGCACACGAACTAGTAACTCACCAACTTCACATTGTAAAATTTTGCACAACTTATCTAGCGTATCTAAAGGTATTGACTTAGCTTGTCCATATTCAATTTTTTGAACATTAGTCAATGACATCTCTAGTCGTCTTGCTAGTTCGTTTTGCGAAAACCCTCTGGCGTTTCTAATTTCTTTAAGTCTTACTTCCACAGCCATAATTTGAATTCATATAAATAGACTAACCCACTCTCAGAAGTCTATCTATTAATAGTATTTATTGTAAATGTTTATCACATAACCAACTCTTATCTTACCATCTATTGTATTACCCACTATTGGTTGGTAAAATATAAATAACAGAGGGCAATCACTAGTCCTGGAAAAACTTAGCGCGATTGCCCTTTGTCCTTACATTCAAGGAATCTATATCATGACACATCCCAAATACACACAGCAAGCCCTCTCCCGTTGCAATCTGCCCCGCCTCAAAAGAATCGCTGCCGAATTAGGCGTTACACCCACTCTTGACAAAAGAGCAGCTGAGACTTGGGTAAACGCAATCATCACCTACCAATCGACCGGGCTTCAGAAAGTTGACAACCAAGCGACAGCCCAAGCTGAACTCGACGGGTTTATCGCAACACAAGCCCAAACCATAGCTCCCGAACCCCTCACAATAGTCGAAATTTCTTTTGACCATCACGAATATTACGCTGGTAATCAACTAGTAGCCAGCATCAGCCATGACGACAACCACCTAACCCAACGCTGGGTAGTCATGGTCAACGGTAAAGAACTATTTCGTGCCAACACTCTAATGCGTTGCGATCGCTTCATCTGCACTCACTATAAAGATGGCACACTGCCAGTGCAAGAAGAAGCAGGGGGGCAGGGAGCAGGGAGCAAGGGAGAAGAAATTGCCCCCCTGCACCCCGCATCCTGCTCCTTGTCCTCTTCTACTACTGAAAACCAAATAATGGCGCATATCTTCAACGAGTGCCAGAATTACGGGTTTGAAATTCTCGATGATGGCATTTACAACAACAACGGCGTGAAACTGGGGCAAGTCGGATGCACTAACGGGAACTGGTGGGTAATCCAGGGTTTTTCAGGTCAGCAGTATTCTAACTCTGTGTTTGATGCTGTGCGATCGCTGTCGATGGTGGACGTATCTACTGATAGTAAATCCATTTTTGAGGAATATTTTTTAGACCAACCCTTAGAACAGCTAACTGGCAATAAATTGCAACGGCTGCTGGAAAGAGCAGAGTTAGTCACAGCGTAATTCAGTAGTCAGAATCCAGGAGTCAACTCCAATTTGCAATTCGCAATTCGCAATTCGCAATTAAGACAATTTAGTGGGGGCTTGCACCTCCCACTCTCTTGTTGACCACCAACCTACGGTGTGGTGGGGGCTTATACCCACTTTTAGCCAATTAATCAATTAGTTCATAATTCGCATTTTCAATTGCGAATTGCGAACTGCGAACTGCGAACTGCGAATTGTTTGGTCAGGAGTCAGTAAAGAAACAAAGAGTAGGGTGCAGAAGTTAATAAAATCTGCCTTTCTTTCTCCTCTTTTTCCCACCTCTTCCCGAAATTCTGACTTCTGAATTCTGGCTCCTGAATTCTTCTTTCATTTTCCCTTCATTCACCTATTCATCTATGAAACCGACAATCTCGATCCCTCAACACTGGCCCTACCCTCGCTTTCCCTTAGAACAGCGTACACAACAGGGCATCATCTTGGGACTTTATTACTATCCCTCCAGTACAGAGTTAGCTGAACAATTTGATGATGGTTGGCGCTATGTGCTGATGCCTAACAAGAATTCTGATAAAATATCGTACTTGAAAGAGGATCAAATCCAATCGCTCACGCCAGAAGAATTATTCCAGCAAATTACCGCAGAGATTGACTTTTATCAACAGCAGATAAGCATTCTCAACCGACAGTTAACCGTATTAACTAAGGGTGCAAACAATGGCTAATTCTACAGACAACTTTGAGGGTAGAGCCAATCATTCGCTTCGCTCAAATTCAAAATTATTAATTCAAAATTCAAAATTGAAGAATAAGAAATTAATTTTGAATTTTGAATTTTGAATTGTTTTGGTGGTTGTGTGCCATTACATCGGTTGCAATTCCAATTCTCAGATTCAGTTATTCAAACTCTGCTGGATAAAGAACTGGTGCAAGCGCAGAACACGGGACGCGGCTTTTTGTTAGAGATTGCCGAGGATTTTTAGGTTATTAATCCCAGGGAAGAAAAGCATGATTGACCATATTAACGCACTCAAAACAAGTTGGTATCTTTCTCCGCCTTGGGGAAAAACAATTCCATCCGTTGAGGTGAATTTACTGGAGAGAGTTTACCTCAGAACCACGAGAACATTCGGCTATTGCTGCGGTATGCAATGGAAGCATGAGTGCTGGATTTATTCAATTGATTGCCGTAATGAAATACTCCACGCCACACAAAACCAAATCATCGGTATTGGTGAATTAGAAGCCATCAAAGTGCAAAAACCTGCCTTTGTTCTGGGCGAAAGAGTGATGCTCTGTTCTCACGATAAGGGAACAAAACAACGGCTGATTTTGGGGATTGGGCTGGTGAATAATTCTTGGTTTTACCTTGTTGAATTGATGTCGCCAACTTTAACTCAATCAAGGACTATATCTAATAGATATATCCTTAATATAAACAAAATGGGATAATAAACTACGGAGTAAAAATTAGATATACAAAATATGACAAGTCCTTTGGCAAGAATTGAATCACA
>NZ_JACJQM010000306.1:0-3827 GCF_014696655.1 Nostoc sp. FACHB-888
CTCAACTGGGAGAGTTATTGTATTGGCAAGAAACCAATAGCTCAAGAAATTGCCCTTGTGCATAATTCCATCAGCGATTGGTGGAAAAAAGGATTGCCTAACAATAACTTACCAAAGCATACGTCTCATGCACTTGATCGCAATCAATTGATGATGGAGTCGCAACGATTAATTGAAGCTTTAGGTTGGAAAGAGGAAAAGGGCAAACAGTTTCTCATAGATAACTATGGGAAAAAAGGAAGGCAGTCACTAACTAACGAAGAATTTGCTAACTTTGTCAACAAATTGCAGTCTATGCAAGCAAATTATGACGATGAAGTTGGTTACTGGGAGGATGTGCCTTCTTAATAACCAAATACTTCTTGAGGTGATTGTAGCAATTGCATTCGCCTTTATGCTTTCCTATTTACCTTCAAGTAGGGAAGCATATTTGATCAGTTATCAAATCTTGTCTACAGCTAATGAAGAAGGAAAAAGGGGAAAAAGGAAAGGAGTAAAGGTAAAACATTACTATTCTATAGATGGTTTAATTCATGAATCCCCTTTAACCTTTTTCCCCTCTTTTGGCTGTGTATCACTACTACCAATAACAAGAAATGACAACAACAATTATTCCCCCTAGTCTCGAAAACTTACAACAGTTTTCTGACTCGTTCGACCTGTCCAAGCTATTGCAATCTGAAGGGATTTTGCCGTGGCTTTTAGCAAATGGCTGGAACTATGACGATGAATCTTGTTTGATTGCAAATATCGTTGATGAATCTACAAGCCTGGATGAAGTTTGGGACTCCAAAGAGTTTGATTTTAAGGCTCTGCCTGATGACGAAATGGAAAAGCTCAATCAAATATTTGAGCATTTCTATCTGTAGTATTTGTCACTCTCAATCAATAATTAACGCAAAAGTAACGAATTATCCGTGAAAAACTCTACAGTCAGATTCAATCAGTCTAACTGTAGAGAAAAATCGATTTCACAAAAGATTATCGCACACTCTACTTCAATACTAATCAGATGGAAACAAATTTGATTAAAGTGTATGACGCGACACTATTAAGCTCATCAAAAGTTTACCAAATTAATGGTACACATTGTCGATACTTGGGTGATGAAGGTACTATACAACATCCACAGTATCTATTTCTACCTCTGCCAAATCAAAGAAAAAAAGCCAGCTTTCGATTAAATCGAAACAAACTCATGACTCGCTGTTATGAGGTCGAAGGCATGGTTTATCAAAAGCCTGCGGTACAGGATAATTCACAGCAACTTCAGCTATTTTGAGCCATGTCCATACATAAACCACCAGTCATCAAAAGACACATTAGGTTACAAAAAAGCTCTACGAAAGTAATCTATAGGGCTACTAGAGACATTCAAATAGCCACAAAGAAAGCTTCGCTGAATTGAAAGTGAAAAATAGTGATTGAGATGAATAATTATGGTACAAGCAATTGACAACCCTGTTGCTGCAAATTTCCTAACTGATGCAGTAGTCGAGCGCCACAATTTCTCACAGTTAAATAAAACTCGCATTCGCTTTCGTATTCAACTAAAGAAAAGTACAAAGTCTGCCGCTCCCAAATGGGCAGATGTCTTAAAAGCTGAAGTCTGTGAAATCGAATCAGACCTTGTGAAAGTGACAAATTCCGAAGTCGGTTTGCGGGGAATCAAGGTATTTAAGAAGCTCGATGAAGCTGCCGCGCAACTTCGTCAAGAGATTGCTTGGGTTCAAGAGTGGATGAGTAGTGATACTGGTGATTGGGTTTGTCCGATTGATTTGGCTCCACTCGTTTGGAATCAGTTAATCAATATTAGGGATAATATCGCCCCTGGATTGCGTAATCAATTAAAAGCTGATTACGAAGCTGGGTTGGTTGATTACCAAGAGCGAATTGACCAGTTCCTCTCACTTAATACTTGGGAATTACCCCACGATAAGCAAGAATCAGTCAAAGCCAACTTGCTAAGAGCATTCCCCACTCTCACTGACCTCGAAGACTATTTGCAAGTCGTTATTGGTCGCCCAGTGATTATTCCTGCCCTCTCTGAACAACTGAACCAGCAGCAAGCCGAATGTCTTGACCAGATTACCAAGTTCATTCAGCAGTATGACCAAAATCTGGAGCAAAGGCTACGGGAATCTGCGATCGCTGGCGGTGAACAACTCGCCGCACAGTTGCTTGAAGAGTTGGCTGATTGGGAACCGGGGAGGAAACCCATACAGTTTAAAAGGAAAATGGAGCGTCATCTGATGAAGGTTCAAGTGCTACTAGCAAACGCTTCACCGGAGGCTGGCAGTAGCTTGGAGGCGATGATGGCGCACTTGGACTCTATCGTTAACGATCCAGCGATTGAGTCTAAAAATCTTGGTTCTGATACGCGCAGTCAATTGCAGCAAAAAATGCAAGAGATCCGCACCAAGTTGTTAGACGAACAGCGCAATCTACAATCACTTGCAACTGACGACGTGGGCTTATCGAAAGCTACCGTAATGTCGTTCAAGTTCAGGTAAAAAATAGTCTTGGGCGGGTGCATTCGCTCAAGACTGATCCCAATGGATTTAATACGTAGTTTCCAGAATAACCCAAAAAGGATATAGCACCTTTACTATTTCTCAAACCAATTTGAAAGCCTTGGAGCTAAAAATGTCGCATTTCTCAACAGTTAAAACCAAGCTTGTTAACCGTGAATGTTTGGTACAAGCTTTACAAGATTTGAAACTGAATCCGCAAGTTCACGAAACAGCACAGCCACTAAAAGGATACTACGGTGATTCTCAAGGACAAAGCGCTGAAATTATTGTATCTGGTCGCATCATAAAAGCTCGTGCAGACATCGGATTCAAGTGGAATCAGTCAAGCGGTGTGTACGAGGTAATACACGACAGTTATGAAACAGTTCCGAAGTTGGGGCAAGACTTCTTTAGTAACAAGTTGATGTTGGCTTATGGACAACGCATGGTTCGTGTTAAAGCCGCCGAGTTACAAGAAAGGTTTGGTGAATGCGCGATCGCTGAATCAACTCAGGGAAGTGTGCAAACCCTACGCCTAACTTTTGCCGGACATCAAGAAGTTCAACAGTACGTGAGGAGATGAATATGGAACGTTCAATACTGATTCATTTCGACAATGCTACAGGTGAAGTCCGAGTGGAGGCTGAGGGATTCGAGGGAGTGAGTTGTTTATTGGCTACGCAACCATTTGAGGAAGCACTTGGAGTTGTCAGCGAGAGCGATCGCACGTTTAAGGATGAAGCCCAAACCCAACAGCTTCGTACAACTTCAACTCACCAAACCAGACTCAGACAGTAATAAGAAAAGGAGAACTGCGACTATTGCCAATTGCTTTATTGTCGTGGTTCTCCCAAGAGATTTTATCTACCCACCAAAAGAATACCCACTTGTTCACATTTACGGACAACAGAAAACACGCTTTTTCCGTGATCATCAAAGCGAATACTGAAGGGCTATGTGTGCTGTTGAATGCTATCGTTAGCGCGTAGTTTACCGCCGTAGGCATCGCTTATCAAGAGAACAACGGTACAGAGGAAGTTTTTGACGGCGATGCCGAAGTTTATGAAGTAGTCGTGAGACTTGTTAATACTCACGATGAACTAGCTCCATTACATTATCAAAAATCATGAAACTTTCAAACCTGCTCTCCACACTCGATTCACAAATCCCCATCGCTGCGGTTGATGTCCTATCTCCTGATGAAGCGACGATCATTCAGTGGTTAACTGCTGAAGCTAACAATAAGCTCTCATCTCCAGTGTTCTTCTGGAATCTGGGAGTATCAACCTTGGAGCAATGTTTAATCGCAGCAGA
>NZ_JACJQM010000307.1:0-3813 GCF_014696655.1 Nostoc sp. FACHB-888
AAAGTTAGGCTGTGAGTTGAATGAATTCAATTTAATCAAGACGACCAATGTTTTTAACGAAACTAGCGTCAAAGGCGTTTATGCGGCAGGTGACATCACTTCACCCATGCAAGTGATCGCCGCTGCTGTTTTTCAGGGTAGCGTTGCTGCTGGCGGCTTAAATCACTCTCTGATCATGGAAGATTTCGTCTAAATCAAGGTAATTCAATCTTCATCAGAACAAGCATCGTGGCTGGTCTAGTTTCATAGGCCAAGAGAGTAGGGAAAGTCATGCGTGTTAATTACATATCAAGTCTACAGAGCGATCTAATGATGCAGTCTTTATGGTGGTGGGTTGGCAGCGCAGTAGTCGCTCGGCAGTGCGAAATGTTTGACACAGCACTTCAAGCGACTCACTAAAGCAAAACTGAAATCGGTTCGCTAATTCCATAGGAAACTCCATAAAAATCTGCAAGAAGTTGAGTGTTGGAACTGACTACACTCAAGTGAACTAAGACAAAGAGAACTTAGGAGTTGATGATGATGTCCAAAGTGTCTTCTACCTCACCACCACAAAACTAAAGAAAGGAATCGTACCATGAATACTCAACCGACCGAAGTGATCAAAGAGTTTCTGGCGAATACGGCAACCGAAAAGGTCGAGGCGGCTGCCCGTCGGCTCGTCGCGGAGGACGCAACATACATTTCCCTGAATTTCGACAACCCTGAACTGAAGCAAATCTTGCCTTGGACGGGAACCTCCAAAGGTCCCCAAGCGTTCATCGATACGTTCTCCCGGGTTGCGAAATGGTGGACGCATGAGGACTTCGCCGTTACCGCCCTTTTTGGTGAAGGCGAGAACGTTGCTGTGTTCGGCAGGTTCACGTACCGCTCGGTCTCGCTGAGCAAGGCGGTGACCTCACCGTTCTCGATCCACGCAAAGGTGCGTAACGGGAAGATCGTGTACTTTCAGTTCATGGAGGATACTTTCGCGACCGCTCGCACTTTCAGCCAGAAGGGGACTTGGACCATCAAAATCGCTCCGAACCGGCCGGAGTTCGAGGTGTAATAGCAGCTTACGACGCCTAACCATGCGCTGCACCGGAACGCTACAATTTGGTCGGTTGAGTTTTCAAGGTTATCTGCGTCCGGTGAGCTTGGTCGTTAGGCAGCGAGCGTGAAGAATGAAAAGAGAGTTAGCCATAAATTTTTTGTTCTCGTTTGTGGGCGGCGCAATGGTATGGGCCTTGTCACCATTTTTATCCGGGCAGGTCGAACCGTGGGATGCGAAAGGTTTTTATTATTCCGCAGCACTTCTTATTGTTGGCCTTATCGTTGGCCTTGCTCGGCCTAAACATGTTTGGTCGCACTATGCCGGTATTATTCTTGGTCAACTGACGTATATGCTTTGTTTTCTGCCCGGCGGTCCGTTAATTCCTGTTGGAGTCGCTATTTTAGCGGCTTACTCCACAATCGCTTTAGCAGGAGCAGCAAGTGGGGCCTGGTTTCGTCGCGTCAGCCGGGGTGCGCGGTGATTTTGCTGCCTAACAAGGCGCTGCAGCGAACCCGGCTCTCGCGCTCCGGTTGCAATCCACGCTGTCACCGCGGGCCGGGTCGCTGAGCTTGGGTCGTTATAGACCGCATGAATCTCGATGCTGGTGTGCGTACCGCGCTGGCTACCGAAGCAGAATTAAAGCCATCTTAGAGGCGGCAAACGCGGCGATCGCCCAAGGCAACAATGTTAGTTTTACTGAACGCAGGATATCGAGTAATCACCTACTGTGCTGCTGGGCGATTCTCGTTCCGAGAGGCTACGCCAACGCATCAGTAACGACGCCATTCAAGCCAGTTGGAATGTGGCAGCAGGAGCTTCTGCGAAAGGGACTTTGGACTGTGTACCTTCCTGGCTCACCGATTTCCGCGATGATCTGCCCCGCATTGATGTGCCGACTCTGATTATTCATGGAGATAGCGATCGCATTCTGCCGCTTGAGTCCACCGCAGCAAGACTTCCAAAGCTGATTAAAAACAGTCAACTGGTTGTCATTCCCGGCGGGCCGCACGCCATCAATCAGTGGATGACAGCAGGTGCCGGGGTCGTGCATTCCGAGATGCCGGAGTCAATGTTTACCCAAACTGGTGGACGGCTCCACGGCATTCAACTATGGGTCAATCTGCCACAACGAGACAAAATGATGCCGCCCCGCTATCAGGAAATTCCAGCGGCTCAGATTCCGGTAGCTCAAACCGAAGATAGGTCTGTGACGGTGCGGGTGATTGCGGGAGAAGCGTTAGGGGCAAAAGCTGTAATTCAGACGCGCACGCCGATAACCTACCTCCACTTCACACTGCAACCAGGGGCAACGATGATCCAGCCTGTACCAAAAGAGTACAACGCCTTTGTCTATGTACTGGAGGGGTCTGGGTTGTTTGGGACAGAGCCAGCGCCTGGTGATGATGGGCAGATGGTGCTCTTTTCTCAAGATGGAAAAGATGTAGTGATCTCCAACCCTGCTGATGCTCAACATCCTCTAGATCTTCTGCTGATTGCAGGTGTACCCCTTAACGAACCAGTCGTGCGCTACGGTCCATTTGTCATGAACACTGAAGCTGAAATCACCCAGGCGATCAACGACTACCAGGAAGGAAGGATGGGACGGATTTATGCTTAACACATCTCAATATCAGATTAGTCAACATCACCGCTTGAGTGAGTTACGAATCAAACTACTGCATCTGCACAAGCTTTTACTAGAGACTGAGCGTCTTACCTATGAGCAAGTTCGAGGGCAAGTTTCTAGAGGTGAATTGCTACAACTGCTAATTAGTCATGAGCAGTTTGCCTGGTTGCATCGACTCTCAGAATTGATTATCCAAATCGATGAGTTACGTCATGCTGATGAACCTGTTACACCAGAGGCAATTGAAGCGATTGACAGTGACATTCGTACACTGCTCAGCCCCGACGAATTGGGCGATGAGTTTGCCATGAAGTATAATACGGCGTTGCAACGCCACCCCGATGTCGTGTTAGCTCATGCAGATGTCATGATGTTGCTGACCTCTAACAGTATTTAACCTCCAAAATTCACAGATTTTGAACTTGCTCCGATTGTGTAATTGCAAGCCTAAACGTATGCTGATCCAAAAACTAAACGACTGTGAAGAAATTATTGCTGGAGATGGAACTGTTCTGCGCGAACTGCTTCATCCTGACAAACAAGACATCAACTTGCGTTACAGTTTGGCGCATGCGATCTTGCCTGTTGGCAAAACTTCGATTCCTCATTCTCTAAAGACTTCTGAGGTTTATTACATCATTAGCGGTGTTGGAGAAATGTCGATCGACAGTGAAGTTTGTCGCATTGAACCAGGCGATACAGTTTACATTCCTCCAAATGCAATTCAGTTCCTTCACAACTATGGCGACGAACCTATTGTTTTCCTTTGTCTAGTCGATCCAGCTTGGCGCAAAGAAGACGAAACGATTTATGCACCTGAAATTGAGGCAACCGCATCACTCTAATCCAATCGCTCAAAACTATGAATTCACAAACAGCTCAAACCACCACTACTGCTGACGAGTCGGCAATCCGTGCTTTAGAACAGAATATTCATCCCGCATTGCAAGGAGTCATCCAATGTCAACCTTTGTCTTAGTTCACGGCTCGTGGCACGATGGTTCTGCTTGGAACGCGGTCATCCAACATCTAGAAGCGAAAGGTCATCAGGCGAATGGCACTGAAATAAGACAAAACCCATGATTGATAATGGTTTGGAGAAATGAAACCCAAATTGTGATTTATCAGTGCAGAGCGGATTCTAAGTAACACT
>NZ_JACJQM010000308.1:0-3750 GCF_014696655.1 Nostoc sp. FACHB-888
CCGTCCTGCTAGAAACGAACCACGAGTCCGTAAACGCCGCCCGAAAGCTTATCCCTTAATGACCAAACCCCGGCATGAATTAAGAAAGCAGTTGCAAACTGTTTAATACACAAGCGTTTCGGCTTTTCTTAGTGCCATTCGGCTCTGAGCGTTATTGGGGTTGCAAATATTGCTTTGCAAACCCGCGAAAAACTGATCCAAGTCCTCAATAGTAACTATGCCCTGTTTGCTTACGCTCAGGGAGAAACAACGAGTGGAGTCATTTTGCACCACGGTTTACGCAATATTGCTTTACCAGCCCTGACTTTGCAATTTGCATCTCTTAGCGAACTGTTCGGTGGTACTGTGTTAGTTGAGAAGGTCTTTGGCTATCCTGGGTTAGGTAGTGCGACCTTACAGGCAGGTTTGCGTAATGATGTCCCGCTACTGGTGGGTATTGTTTTGTTCAGCGCCATCTTTGTGTTTATCGGCAACACCTTGGCAGACCTCAGCTACCAAGTGATTGATCCCCGCATCCGCATAGCAGATACCAGAGCATGAAACTTCCCACTGCGATTTCAACCCCTCAAACTTTAGGACGCAAACTATCACTCATCTTCAGTAATCGTCGTAGTCGGACATTTATGCTTATTGCTCTGTGCGCGATCGTTCTGAGCATCCTGCTGCTTGGCACCCAACTGATTGGTAAAGCTGGTTTGGAAATTTCCTTACAAGAACGCAACCAACCTCCAACACTTGCTCACCCGTTTGGCACTGACTGGTTGGGACGAGATATGTTCACCCGTACGCTCCACGGTTTAAGCTTGAGCTTATGGGTGGGGCTGTTAACCGCTAGCTTTAGCGCCGTGATAGCTTTGGTACTGGGAACGCTCTCAGCTACACTGGGTGGTAAAGTTGATGCCTTTATCATCTGGATAATCGATGTATTCTTCAGCCTGCCTCACCTAGTATTAGTTATCCTAATTGCCTTTGCTCTTGGGGGCGGAGTCAAAGGGTTGATCATCGCCATCACCATCACCCATTGGATGAACTTGGCTCGTCTGCTGCGGGCTGAGGTGCTTCAGATCAAAAGTTCTGATTACGTGCAACTCTCTTCTAAACTAGGACACTCGCCCCTGTGGATTGCCCGCAATCACATATTGCCCCACCTAGTGCCCCAGTTCCTCGTTGGGTTGATTTTGTTGTTTCCCCACGCAATTTTGCACGAGGCTGGGCTTACCTTTTTGGGTTTGGGTCTACCGCCAGAGATTCCGGCAATCGGGATTATCCTGTCGGAGTCAATGCGATACCTATCCACTGGCTACTGGTGGCTGGCGGTAATGCCAGGAATAGCGTTGCTGCTCGCGGTGAAAAGCTTTGACATCTTGGGTCAGAGCCTACTTGCTTTGTTCGACCCAAAAACAAGCCAGGGGTAACATTATACTATGCTATCAGTTCAAAACCTCAGTGTCACTTTCACCATGTACGATGTGGGTCTGACCCAAAAACGGCTGACCGTCATTATGGATTTGGATTTAGAGGTTGGTGCGGGTGAAGTGGTGGCAGTGGTTGGTTCTAGTGGCTCTGGTAAAAGTCTGCTAGCTCACGCCATTTTGGGTATTTTGCCTTATAATTCCTTGGTTACAGGCAAGATAATTTTTAAAGGAGAACTCCTGACCCCAGAGCGTCAAACCAAGTTGCGGGGCAAGGAAATTGCCTTGATTCCCCAGTCAGTCAGTTATCTTGACCCCTTAATGAGAGTGGGTTCGCAAGTACATCGGGCAGCTCGTTTGAGTGGATTGCCTGCTACCGAAGCAAGAGGAGTTGTAAATCAAACCTTTGAACGCTATGCTCTTCCCCTGCCAGTTAAACAGCTTTACCCCTTTCAACTTTCAGGTGGTATGGCTCGGCGAGTATTAGTTGCTACAGCAGCCGTCGGACGGGCTGAACTGTTGATTGCTGATGAACCGACTCCTGGTTTACATATAGATGTAGTTGTTGAGACACTTAACCATCTACGCGAACTGGCAAATGAGGGCAAAGCGATAATTCTTATCACCCATGACTTGGAAGCGGCTGTGCGAGTTGCAGACAAAGTAGCTGTGTTTTACGCAGGCACGACATTGGAAGTGGCCGCAGCAGAGGATTTTACTGATGGTAATCTGCGTCATCCCTACACACAAGCGCTGTGGCGATCGCTGCCCCAAAATGGTTTCATACCGGTTAAAGGCACCCAACCCAGTCCAGAGGCGCTTCCTGATGGTTGTCTGTTTGCTGGCCGCTGTCCCTTGGTGACTGACGCTTGCCAAAAAGCCCGACCCCAGTTTCATATCGTGCGAGGTGCTCCTGTGAGGTGTATTCATGCTGAAGGGTGAACAGTTGTCTTTTCGCTATCGAGTCAATCAACCTTGGATTTTGCGTGATTTCAGTATTGAAATCAACAAGAGTGAAATTGTAGGCTTGCAAGGTCCAAGCGGTCAGGGCAAAACGACTATAGGTAAGCTACTAGCCGGGTATCTTCAACCAACGGAGGGTAGAGTCACAATTGACGGTAAGCCTCTGCCAAAACAAGGCTATTGCCCGGTACAGCTCATCTTTCAGCACCCAGAACTAGCAATGAACCCCCGATGGCTGATTAGCCAAATCCTAGCAGAGGGAAAAGGAACATCTAGAGAACTTCTGCAAGGTTTGGGAATTCACTCTAGTTGGCTAAGTCGCTTTCCTCATGAACTCAGCGGAGGAGAGTTGCAGCGTATCGCAGTCGCACGCTCGCTCAGTACAGCGACCCGCTACTTAATTGCTGACGAGATGACTGCTATGTTGGATACCAACACTCAAGCACTCATCTGGCGTGCAGTCATTGACTATGCCTGTCAGGTTGAAATAGGTATTTTGGTTATAAGTCATGACATTGCGCTACTCAAGTACCTGTGCCATCGTAGGATTGATTTAAAAGCAGCACGTTGAATTATATCTTCAGATTCAGCCATTTCCCTAGCGACTGACTCCTCTTAAATTTTTAAATTTGGAATTGCTGGTTGAATGTTGAATTGCAGATGTTGTAGAAAGCGCGTAGATGCAGTCGTTGCATATCTATATGTCTTTACCACTCTTGTAAGTCATAGCTCTGGGTTTTCTCTTCTTGAGAGGGACTACTGATTTCTTGGGTGCTTGTGGTGGACGGCATGTTTCACAGTAGACCGGTCGCACACCAAAGGTTTCTCGTTGTGTGGGCTGTTCGCACTGCTTGCATACGAAATTAAAAACGCGAGTATGAATTTCCCGCTTGTGCGCTCTAACGGTATACTCTCGGACATCAATAGTTTTGCTGGGCATCGGCTCTTTCTTCAGTCTTCTATTTATAAGAATAGTTTCTAGATAGCAATATATTCATGCATCATTTGATTGAAACAGTGATAATTGCCCAGGTGAAATATTGCCTCGCCTAAATCGGTGATAGTAAAGGTGGCAGCCACTGCAAAGACAGCCTAAGTTTTCTTTTCGGTTATCAGATGGGTCGAAGTTGTAATGGTGTACTTGAAGGTTATAAACCCGGCGTTGCGATAGAGTTAGCTCTGATGGTTTCTCGCCAGGGCGCAAGCAAAGGCGATCGCACTTAGTACAGCGCCAATCGGAGGCATCTTTTACAGCTGTGGCGATTTGTTTCCAATCTTCGGAGTAGCGGGTTTTGCTCATACAAAAGAAACACTTAATTAAGAAGATAGTCTTTAATCTTATTTTGATGAGAGCGCAAAATAGAGAGAGCAAGAT
>NZ_JACJQM010000309.1:0-3759 GCF_014696655.1 Nostoc sp. FACHB-888
GTGATGTTTTTTCTGTCAGACGTTCCGCGATTACAACTATCGCTATAAATACCCCAGGCATCAATCTTTTTAGTTATCTCACCCCATTCAGATTAAGAAAACCAATCATTATAACACAAAATCAATTCTGCAAGAGGTCTATTCTCAAGTTCGATTGCTACGGCAATCTCAAGACTTGGCTAGAATCAGATATTCGGCGGGAATGGATTGAGCGATTGCAACCCTTGATTGAAAAGCCAGAAGATATTCAAACCCTGACCGGATTGGAAACTTGGTTTACTCTCTCAGACAAACCTATGATGTCTCCACCACCCCGCTACAAAATGGTGTTAGTGAGCTGGCTAGGAGTATTCTTCACCCTTCCTCAGCTCAATCGTTTGCTAGTACCGTTGCTGTCTGGGCTACCTGTATTGCTCAATCAACTGATTAGCACAGGACTCGGTGTCGCTCTGCTCACCTATGTGATTATGCCGCGCCTAACGCAATTATTCCGCAAATGGCTGTATCCCATTTCATACCCCTCTTCTATCACTTTCGGGAGTAAGCAAGTAGTAAATAAGTCAAATCATCCAGAAGCATAACAGGGTTTGAATTGATTCATTGTACTAATTAATTGATTGAATGCCAGCAATAAATTGGAATTGGGAAAAATATTAAACTAGGTATAAATTAACCAAATTTTTATTTGTCAATTATCATTTTTGGTCAAGTTAATAAATCAAAAAGAGCTTTTTTGCAATATTTATTTACAACTGTCCGATTTTGCACATATCTCGGCGACCGCCCTATTAGACAATTGCAATAATTTTACTTCTCTTTTCCAATCCCGCAGCCAATCACCTAACCCACCGCACTGAGGAATATCGAGAGGGCTGCTGATGCTGGCTATTAGATTGCTATTGGTCTCCCGTAGTAAACCTTGTGCAAAGCCACAGAAGTGCAAAACTAAGAAATTTAGCTGTGTTACCCCACACCAATCTATACTCTGATTAACGTGTCATTCAAATTTCTATGAGTTGCGAACATTTAGACAATTTAACTACGGAAACTCTGATTTCTAAAGCAAACTACCCAGTATTCCGTTGTGAAGAGTGTATCCAAATCAACAGTCGCTGGGTGCATCTCCGTATTTGTCAAAGTTGCGGAAAGATGCTGTGCTGTGATTCTTCCCTTCATCAACATGCCCGACGGCATTATGAGGAAACTGGACATTCAGTGATTAGCTCGGCTGAGTTAGGAGAAGAGTGGTTATGGTGTTTTTTGGACGAGCAGGCAAAGAACTATTAAACTGAGCAATGTACTCCGATCAGTTTCAATTTCAAACTAATTAAGATAACAGTTAGATATATCATCATCTTAAAATTTAAAGAGGAGCTTCCTCAACGAGCGCTCGTCAATTCGAGCTTGCTATCGAGCGCCATCAATATCTGGTAGGCGGTCTTCACGCGAACTGGGATTGGATAGTTCTTGTTCGCCATCATCACAATGCCGATGCCCTTGATGGGAATAAAGGCAACATAGGCACCGAACCCATTCGTCGAGCCAGTTTTGTTGATCAGCACATTTTGCTGCGGTGACATCGGCAAAGCAAGTCTGGTCACCTCGTTGACCTTGAGGCTCATTTGCGACGAGTTCCCCGCAAGCAGGCGATCGAGATTTATTGGATAAGTATACATCTCCCATCCCAGCCCCTGCGTCATGTCGCCAACCTTGAAGTATCCGGTGTGCGTTTTGGCAATTGCGCGTTGGAGAGTTTCGTCCAAGTCTGTGCCGTTCATATTTGCCTCAACGAACTGGATCATGTCGGAGGCAGTTGTCTTCACGCCATAGGCTTCCGAATCCAGAACGCCAGGACTGACTCGGGTCGGCTTGTTATCTTTTGAGTAGCCATAAGCGTATTTACCCATCTGATGTTGCGGAACCTTGAGGTAAGTACGCGTCAAGCCAAGCTTCGGGAAAAGCTTCTTTTCCATTAGCTCATCGAAAGGCTTGCCCATGCTTCTGGCGGCCAGATAGCCAAGCAAGCCGATGCTCGGGTTTGAATAAAGCCGATGGGTACCAGCCGCATAGCTCGGTCGCCAGCCTTTATAATAGGCAATCATCTCCTGTTGATTATTGACATCATCTGGGAACTGTAGGGGTAGACCGCCCGCCGTATAGGTACCAAGATTGAGAAGGCTGATTTTGTTGAAACTGCTGTCGGCGAGTGCAGGCAGATATTTGCTTGCGTTATCCAACAGAGACAGAGTTCCACTCACTTGCGCGTAGGACGCGAGGGTTGCTGTGAATGTTTTGCTGACCGAGCCGATCTCAAAAATCGTATCTTGGGTGATTTTTTGTCCGCTCTCCTTCGAGGCGACGCCGTAATTAAAGAAATATCGCTTTCCTTGAACCGTGACTGCCACAGCCATCCCTGGAACATTATTCTCCTCCATAATGGGTCGAATCGCTTCGGTCACGATTTGCTCAAATTGGCTTTGGTCTTTGCTATCGGCAGCTTGGGCGCATGCGCCCAAAAAAAAGCTTGTGGCAGCAATAATTCCAACCTTTAAAACGGAAATTTTTCTCATAACAGATACAGTGACTCGATTAGGTTTGCCCTCATCTGAAAGTTCCCAATTTATTTATCTAGTCATTTTAATTTTACGGGGCTACAACTAGAGCGACGCTCCTGCATCGTAGCCTCGTTACTGTACGTTCGCTCTAAAAGCGAAACTTAGTGCATCGTCTCCCTAATCGATTCTCTCACTTATTGCCGAAAGTCTTGCTGATGTGGGCTATTGGAGTGATGAGCGGCGTGTTGATGGGAAATCTGGCGCGAAGATTCGGTTTAGTAGCTCTTTTGTTGACAACCCAGTGTTGAGGTAATACTTCAAACAAGACCTTGTGTTTATTTTTAACGCTAATTCCTCAAACTAAAAAACAGTAGTCGTCACAGGAGCTAGAACACCGATTCAGTAATAAAACACGAGGCTGGAAAACCAGATTTTTAGGTCATTTCAACCACAATTTCCTTCTTGCACCTAAAAGAAACTCGAGTTTTTCGTCATGACTCTGAATACTGAATCGATGTTCTAGGGATGCGCTCATACTCGTGTCCCCTTCAGACGTTAACTTTGCTCCTAATATTTCTTATTTAGATACGATTGCCTACCTCTTCTGGATTTTAAGGAATTTTACTGATATTTCAATAGGGTTTCTTTAAGCGGAGAAATAGTTTCGTAAATTTACGATGTTTTTCTCCGTAGAGAAGTGTCATTTTAGAGAAATAGATTTTGGAAAGAGAATTGATATATGAATTTCCTAAAAAAAGATTATTTCAACAATAACTTATTAAACCAGATCCGTTATCAGCTTGAGATATTAGAAATACATGATTCCAAATTAGCCAAACTCTTATGCAAACTAATTCCATCCCATTGCCCTTTTGAAAGAACGGTAACAATTTTAGGGAGGACACTTTTTCACATTCCACCATTGTGTAAAATCAACCCCCTCTATGAGCAAATAATTGGTCTGCGTTACAAGTGTTTGTTGTATTTAGTAGATGAATGTGGCGAAGATGCGACAAGGTATTGTTAAACGTGATTTTTGTTTAGTAAAAAGAGAGAAGAGCTTGTTCTAAAATCTAGACAATGCTTTACTCCTGCGTCAGGGCAAGCTTTTGTTGATATTCTTTATACTCTCTGTCCTTATGCTGCCAGTATTTCTCAACTGTTTCTTTAGCAGCGATTGCACTATCGTATTCATCTCCACCTT